>JAADDL010000115.1 GCA_013153915.1 Campylobacterota bacterium | reverse complement strand
TTATTTTCCTCCTTTTATGTATTTGTTATATAAATATCTATTTAAATCTATTTTATGCTTTTGATCGCTATAAGAACCTCCATGGTTAAAAACATATTGAAAAACTTCATAATCAAAACCATCATAACTTTCCCCGCACATCGCATGAGGATAATAGTATATATTTCCCAAAGCTACATCGGGAGAGATATTGTAAAAAAACCTTATATATCTTCTGTTGTAGGCTATCACTTTGCTTGTATTATTTTCTATGACTTTTGTCTCATCCGAGTAGAGGAAGTGTCTTGCGAAGGGATTTAGTTTTATTTCGTTGAAAGTTACAGTGTAGTTGGTTTTTGGCATTGACTGTTTTGTGTAGGTTTTTCCTCTTTTTAGTATGGCTTTTGCATAGTCTCTCTCTTTGTATCCCATTGCTTTGTATTCACCCTCTTTTGCTCTGTAAACATATATCTTCCCGTCATCTCCGTTTAGCGCCATCATTTTAAGATGAACCCCATCAAGATAATTCATTATCATAAGTTCTCTATCCTCTTTTGAGAAGCCCGGATATACATTGTCTTCCCAGTAGATGCTTATGGGGTATTTTACTTTTTTTATTATCTTTGTTTTTGGGTGAGGAGGAGCTATAAGGCAGTAGTATCCCGACAATAGATTTGTGATGAGTATGTCGTAAGTAAAGGGGAACAAAAAGAGAAAAGTTATGCCGACTCTTTTTGAAAAACTCATACCGTTTTTTTGTAACACTTTGTAAATCATTACAGCTAAAAACACTATCAATGGCAAAAGAAAAATAGAAAATATACCCATCACGCAACCTTATTAAAAATATCTATCATTATATCTGGTTTGTTTTTATTTTTATAAATATTATTGATTATTTTGTAAATATGTTATATTATAGCAAGATATTTGGGAATTTTGAGTTATTTTTGTGTAAAAATGTAAAATTTAAGCTGTGAGTCCTTTTTTATTTTTTGTTCCAAAAAAGATGATGCGGTGGTAGTTAGATGGTGCGGATGTGCGGTCAAAGGCAATAGATAAAATATCTAAATTTGGAAAATGTGATATTTTTAGATATAATGGTACTATGAAAAATAACGATAAATTCAATATATCAAGCCATATTAAGAATAAATTAAGACGATTAAGAAAAGATAAGCTTTACGGCTATTCGGTTTTTAAGTCTATCCCTCAAGATAAAAAAGTAGCCTTTAGACAGGCTATCTCGCGCCTTGCCAAAGATGGAGTTATAGTCAAAGTAGGCAATGGAAAATTTTATAAAAAAGGGCATAGAGAAAATGGAGCAAGTGAAGCAATATATATCAAACCAAGCCATAAAGAGTGGCTAAAAAGAGGATATGTTCCGGTAGAAAGCATCAAATATAGACTATCAAGCAATTTTTTTTGGTCTAATCCCAAAGGAAATATACCGGTAGAAAATATCATTGCCTCCGTTATCAAAAAAGACTCATTAGACGATCTTGATTTTATTCGATTTTCTTTTGGAGACGATAAAGTCAAAGAGGTTTTTTTAAAATTTTTCGACATTCATTCAAAGCCAATGATTAGGGATATTCTAGGTGTCTAATGTAAAGCGATTGCAACAATCTATGCCACCGGCTACTTATGAGCTATTGAGTGAGGGCTTTATGTCGATGGAAGAAATCAGCCGATGGACACTTGTTGGCGGTACGGCACTTGCTATCCATTACCGACATCGGTTATCGGAAGATTTGGACTTTTTCATCAAAAATTCTACCTTACGACAAGATAGAAAACGCATCGATAAGATGATATCTTCTTTGGAACAAAATGGATTTGATGTTGTAAAACTTCAAGAAAGCGATATGCAAATCGATTTTGAGATTAGCGGTGTAAAAGTTACTTTTTTTGCATCCAGCTTGAATATTTTACAAAACGATAGGGTCTTTTTTGGCAATGTGGCGGTGGCTTCGCTTGAGACGATTAAAGCAATGAAGATGGACGCCATACTTAATCATCGCACACTATCAAGAGATTTTTTTGACATCGCAACTATAATGCAACGAGAGAGATTAGACATATTTGATTTGCTTGATAGCTACAAGCAATACTACACCAAAAAGCTTTCTCCGCCTTTTATTTTAGAAAGACTTACTCAAAGAGATTGTGAGCCGGAAGATCCGGGGCTTTATCCAGTAGTAAAATCAAAAAATAGTATCAATCCTTCTAAATTCAGACAAGAACTCATAAGCCAAATTAAACAACAAGCCCAAAAGGATATTAAGATTATCAATACAATTATCTCAAACACATCCACCATTGAAAGATATATTGATAGAAAATTTGGACTAAGTAGGATGAGCTTACCGCAAAAGTTAGCGGCTATTGGCAAGGATGATTTGGTGCTACAAGTACTTAAAATTGGAGATTTTGATATAAGCTACAAAGATATGAGCGGTAAAATATTGCTTGATTACTATTTGGAAAATGATACAATGTTTGCCAAAATTATTAGCTTTGCAAAAGATATACCTGATGAGTGGCTACAAAACCGAACTTACAAACGCCACAATAAAAATCATCTCATAGCTCTTGAAAACAGTATTGTAAGTTGCGCTAAAAACAGACATAATTCTAATGAAAAAATTCAAAGAATTGCCACCAAATACGATATTGAGCCAAAAGAGTTACTTAAGAGGATAGAAGCGAAAGAGAAGCTATTTGTATAAAGTTGTTTACCTATCTATAAGCTTTGAGCCTGTTTTTGGATTTTAGACGGTATAAAGATACCGTCTTTGGATTATGAGTCGTGTTTGGTTTTTGCTTCTTTAAGCGCTTCTATGAGTTCGTCGAGGTTTGCGTACGGTATGTGAGCTTTCCAGTCCGGTTCGTTTACATCGCCTTTTAGCGAAATGCCTATGCTTACTACCGGTTTTGATTCGCTTCCGTAAGGCTCTTTTATATGAGCTACGGAAATGATGCCCTTTTTTGTTCCGTCAAGTTTTATCGTCTTTATCAGTGTGTGTTCTCCACCCATTATTTCTCCTGTTTTTTTATAAGTTTTAATATCTTGGCTTGAAGTCTAAGCCAATCTTTTTGAAGCATAAGAGGAAAACCTCCATATACTTTGCCTCCCTCTATGCTTTTAGATACTCCACCTCTTGCGGCAATAGTGGCAAAATCCCCGATTTTTAGATGTCCCGCCGTGGCGCTTTGTCCGCCCATTATGACATTTCTTCCGAGTTCCGTAGAGCCCGATAGCCCCACTTGAGAAACCAAGATAGAATTTTCTCCGATAATACAGTTGTGCCCTATTTGTATCAAGTTGTCTATCTTTGTGCCTTTTTTTATGATGGTTGAGCCGAAAACCGCCCTATCTATCGTACAGTTAGCTCCTATCTCAACATTGTCTTCGAGTATAACGTTTCCGTTGTGATATATCTTGATGTGTTCTCCCGTTTTGGTATGTGCGTATCCAAAGCCGTCGCTTCCTATGACCGTACCGGCGTGAATGATACAGTTTTTGCCTATTTTCGTATCGTTATAGACGGTGACATTCGGATATATCACGCTACCCTCGCCTATGCGGACATTTTCGCCTATTACCGCACCGGGAAGTATCGTAACATTTTTGTCTATAGTCGTATTCGAGCCGATAGTTGCCGTTTTTGCGATGTTGCAACCTTGGGCGATTTTCGGTTCGATAAAATCATCGGACAACAAATCTCTTTTAAAATAAGCGCTTGCGTAAGCGATGCATAGATGGGGATTGTCGCAGACGATAGCTATCGTCTCTTTCGGTACATATTTTGATAACTCTTTCGAGACAAATACTCCTCCGGCTTTTGTGGCTTTTAGCTCGTCTAAATGCTTTTGTCCGTCAATATAACTGAGATTTTCTTTTGTGGCGCTTTTTAAATCGCTTATATCGTTTATCTCTATATTTTTCTCAACTTCTTGCAAGTTTAATTTTTTCAATAAATCGTTTAGTAACATGATAGTATCATCTCTCCATAGCCACGGAACCGCCTCTGACGATTTCGATGGGGTTGTATTTTTTCATAGCTTTTATAAAGTGACCTACTCTATCGCTATCGTCGGCTACCATGACGATGATGAAGTCTTCGCCGGCGTTGGCTACCGTGCCGTTGTAAGCTTTTAGTATGGCGTCTAGACCGTTGAAGTCCGACGCTAAAGGTAATTTTACCAAAGCCATCTCTTTTTCGACAAAATTTACATTTTCAATAACCTTATATGTCGGTATGAGCTTATGGAGCTGTTTTACTATCTGCTCTATGACTCTTGCGTTGCCGCTTGTGACTATGGTAAATCTTGAAAATTCACTATCGGGGATAGGCGCTACGGTGAGTGATTCGATGTTGTATCCTCGACCTGCAAAGAGACCGGATATCCTTGAAAGCACGCTATGTTCGTTTAGAACTATGACCGATATAACCCTTCTTGTTGTCGTTTCTTCTTTCATCCTCTATTCCTTAAACTCAAGCATCATGTTATATAGCGTTCCGCCTGCCGGCACCATCGGTAAAACATTTTCCAATCTATCGACCACTACATCCAAAAGAACGACTTTATCGGACTCTAAAGCCTCTTTAAAAGCCTTTTCAAACTCCTCTTTCGTTTCGCACCTAAAGCCGACACCTCCGAAACTCTCCGCAAGTTTAACGAAATCGGGTTGCATAGATAGGTCGGTTGACGCATATCTTTTGTCGTAAAAAAATGTCTGCCACTGTCTTACCATACCGAGATAGTTGTTGTTTAGTATGATATTTATCACGGGTATCTTGCTCTCGACGGCGGTCATCAACTCTTGTATATTCATCATTATCGAGCCGTCACCGGAGAAATTTATACTTATCTTTTCGGGCTTTGCCTTTTTTACGCCCATTGCGGCGGGAAAACCAAACCCCATAGTACCCAGTCCTCCGCTTGTGACAAATTGTCTAGGCTCCGTGAAAGGATAAAATTGAGCCGTCCACATCTGATGCTGTCCCACATCGGTAGTAACTATGGCTTTGTTGCCGAGTAACTCCCCTACTCTTTTGATAACCCATTGAGGTTTTATAACTTCGTCGCTATCTTCAAAAGTGAGAGGATACAACTCATCATATCTCTTTAGCAATTCCACCCAAGAAGAGTAGTTTTCTTTGTCAACTTTGTCTTTTAGTTTATCTATCATCTCTTTGATAACATTTCTAACATCGCCCACTATGGGAACATCTACATCTACGAGTTTTCCTATGCTACTCGGGTCTATATCGATATGTATGATTTTAGCGTGTTTGGCAAATTCGCTAAGTTTTCCGGTAACCCTATCGTCAAATCTCGCTCCCACGGCTATCATAAGGTCTGCTTCGCTCATAGCCATATTTGCCGCATAATTACCGTGCATACCGAGCATACCGAATAACAAAGGGTGAGAGTGCGGCAAAGCTCCTCTTGCCATCAAAGTTTCGACTGCCGGTATGCCCGTAAGCTCGACTATCTCTCTGACGGGCTTAACGGCGCTTGAACTCATAATACCGCCTCCGAGATAAAAAACCGGTCTTTTTGCTTCGCATATCAATTCAACGGCCTTTTTTATCTGTCTTGGATTGCCGTTGTAGTTCGGTCTGTAAGTTTTGAGTTTTATGGATTTTGGATATACGAAATCACCCGTTTGAGCCGTCACATCTTTCGGTATATCTATATGCACCGGTCCGGGTCTGCCCGTCCTTGCTATATAAAACGCCTCTTTTAGTATGCGAGGCAACTCGCTAACGTCTTTGACAAGATAGTTGTGCTTGACGCAAGACCTGCTTATACCTACGGCATCTATCTCTTGAAAGGCATCCGTACCTATCATGGTGATGGGAACTTGTCCGCTGATAACCACCATAGGCACCGAATCCATATAAGCGGTAGCCAGTCCGGTCACGGCGTTTGTAAAGCCGGGACCGCTTGTCACAAAAGCAACTCCCACATCGCCTTTTGCTCTAGCGTATCCGTCCGCCGCATGGACTGCGGCTTGTTCGTGTCTTGTTAAAATATGTTCAAAATAGTTTTGCTTGTATATTTCGTCATATACATTCATGATGGCGCCGCCGGGATAGCCGAAAACCGTCTTGACTCCCTCTCTTCTAAGCGCCTCTATCACCATTTGCGATCCTGAGAGTTGCATATTCTCTCCTTATTCTATAATTCTATGTTTTAAAGGGGATTATTATATCTAAAAAATATAAATCAAGCCTTATCGTTACATTTTGAAAGGGCTAAACCCTCTCTCAAACCGTCGTCTATAACAACCATCTTATCGAAACCGGAAATATTTAGTATATTTTTTATGATGGATATACCGCTAAAGATCAGATCCGCTCTGCCGACACCCACCCATCTGCTTCTCTTCTCTTCACTCATATCCAGCAATTCATAAAGAGCGTCGTCGATGTCGTCTATATACAATATCGTACCGTTTACCACCGTATGGTCATAATGCTCATAATCAAGCTCGGCTTTTAAAGATGCGAGTGTCGTAGCCGTGCCTGCCGTGCTGACAAATATCTGCGGTTTGCCGAATGAGGAGTATATCTCGTCGATAAATTTTTTTATCTCTTTTGTTTCGCTTTTCATTTGCTTTTGCAACTCTTCTTGAGAGTTGTATTTTTGCGTTAGCGTGACGATACCGAGGTCAAAACTCTTTATAAAGGCTCTATCGTTCTTTTGTATATAAAGTTCGCTTGATCCGCCTCCAAGGTCTAAAAGTATAAAGTCTTCATACTCCAATCCAAACTTTTTCAAAGCCTCTTTGACCGCTAAGGCGGTGAGATTTGCCTCTTCCGTACCGTTTATGATATCAAACTCAATGCCCGTTTCGTTTTTGATGCGATTTATCACCTTTTCTCTGTTTGCGGCTCTTCTAAGTGCCGCAGTCGCCACCGCCGCCACTTCATCGCTTGAAAAGTCTATAACCTTTTTCGCCTCTTTGATAGCATCTATGATTCTAATGAGTGCGGCTTTTGAGATTTCGCCGGTTTGTTCCAGCATATCCGCCGTCTTTACTATCTTTTCAAACTCTTTTACTCTCTTTTTCGTTTCACAATCCATTTGTACGACTCTCAAAGTATTTGAGCCGAGGTCACAAGCTATCATCAACTTTCCTAACAAGATTTTGTGGTATAATAGCACAAAAATTATAAAGGTTATATAACATGAAACTTGGCGTAAACATAGACCATATCGCACTACTTAGAGAATCAAGAAAGATCAACGACCCCGACCCGCTTGACGCCGTGCCTCTTGCCAGACTTGCGGGCGCAGACCAGATAACCATACATCTAAGAGAGGACAGAAGACATATAAACGACGATGACGCAAAAAAAATCATACAAAACTCTCAACTGCCGGTAAACTTGGAGTGTTCGATTGATCCCGATATCATCGAGATAGTCGCAAAGCTCAAACCTCATAGAGCTACGATAGTACCGGAAAAAAGAGAGGAAGTTACCACGGAGGGAGGACTTGATATAGCTTCGTATCATGATAGATTGGATAGCGTAGTGCATTTTCTAAAAGCAAACGATATAGAGGTCTCTTTGTTTATCGACCCCACTATCGAGATGGTGAGGGCTTCAAAAGTTTTGCTTGTGGACTGGGTGGAGTTGCATACCGGAGCTTACGCCAACATACACTCGATGCTTTATAGCAACCTAAGATATACGCACAACACTATAAAAGAGCTTGATATACAAAGAAGAGAGCTTGAAAAGATGCTTAAAAAGTCGCTAAACGACATAGCTTTGGCGGCAAAAGAGGCTGAGGAGTTCGGTATAAAGGTAGCGGCGGGTCATGGACTAAACTATCAAAATGTCAAAGATGTAGCGTCTATCGAGCATATAGAGGAGTTAAACATAGGTCAGTGTATCATAGCAAGAAGCGTATTTACCGGTTTTCAAAAAGCTGTAGAGGACATGATAGAGCTTATAAAATGAAAAAAGTTGCTATCAGCATAGGCGATCTTAACGGTGTCGGAGTAGAGATAGCTCTTTTGGCTCACGACAAGATAAAGCGTTTTTGCGAACCTTTATATGTGATTGACGGAAAGTTGCTTTTTCAAGCTTCGAAGATGTTGGGTTTGGATATACCCAAAGACTTTAAGACTTGCAAAGTTTCTAAGAATTTCAAGATAAAACCAGGAAAAGTTTCTAAAAAAAGCGGCTTGTACTCTTTTAAATCTTTCAAAAAAGCTATAGATTTGGCTAAAAAAGATAAAGTTGACGCCATAGTGACACTTCCTATCAATAAAGAGGCTTGGAATAAAGCGGGTATTAGATACAAAGGTCACACTGAAGTTTTGAGTGATCTATTTAAAAAAGAGGCTATCATGATGATAGGGTGCAAAAAGCTTTTTAGTTTGCTTTATACTCAGCATATACCTCTAAAAGATGTCTCAAAAACCGTAAAAACTAAAAAACTTTATAACTTTTTTATCGATATAGACAACTCCTTAAAGACTAAAAAGATAGCGGTTTTAGGTCTAAATCCTCATGCGGGTGACGGCGGTGTGATAGGAGATGAGGAAAAAAAGATAAAAAAGGCTATAAAAAAAGCGAATAAAACTCTAAAAAAAGAGCTTTTTTACGGTCCATTGGTGCCGGATACCGCATTTTCTCCGAAAAATATCAAAAACTTAAGATACCTTGTAGCTATATATCATGACCAAGGGCTGATACCGGTAAAAACGCTATACTTCAAAGAGAGTATCAATGTAAGTCTAAATTTGCCCATCGTCAGGACTTCGGTAGATCACGGTACGGCTTTCGATATAGCTTATAAAGGCAAAAAACCTTCACTCAAAAGCTACATAAATGCCGTAAAAGAAGCGGTAAAACTCTCATAA
>JAADDL010000141.1 GCA_013153915.1 Campylobacterota bacterium | reverse complement strand
AAAAAAGAAGAGCCGTCCAAGAGGCTTACAATAAAAAACACTCTATCACACCCAAAACAACCACAAGAAAACTTGATGAAAATCTAAGACTTGAGGACCACAACCAAACAAAACCGAAAAGCGAAAAGATACCCGCAAAAGAGAGACAAAAGATCGTAAAAGAGTTAAGAAAGAAGATGTTTGAAGCCGCCAAAAAACTCGAATTTGAAGAAGCCGCGAGACTAAGGGACGAGATAGAAAAGCTAAAAAAGAGCTAATAATCCGCATAGCTAAAACTCTCAAACTTACAAAAATAAGTGCTAAATGTGTATTTTACCTATAAATATGGTATAATATATAAAACGGCAAAAAAAGACGGAGTATATAATGATAAATCTCAACAATCCGAAATACTATATAAATAGAGAGCTATCTTGGCTTAAATTTAATTCAAGGGTTCTCGCTCAATCAAATATCAAAAAATTGCCTCTTTTGGAGAGGTTGAAGTTTATCGCTATATACGCTACGAATCTTGATGAATTTTATATGATACGAGTAGCAGGGCTAAAGCAACTCTTTGCCGCCAGGGTTGTTGAAAGCGGTCCAGATAGATTGACCCCTTTGCAACAACTTAGAGAGATAAGAGCCTATCTAAACAAAGAGAAAACCGAACTTGTAAATAGCTACAAAGAGATTGTCTCAAAATTGAAAAAAGAGGGGCTTTTTATAACCGAATATGACGAATTGGACGCAAATTTACAAAAAAAAGCCGACGAATACTTTTTTGAACACCTTTTTCCTATAGTTATACCCATAGCGGTCGACTCCACTCACCCTTTTCCGCACTTAAACAATCTAAGTTTCGCACTTGCCGTTAAATTGACCGACAAAGATAACAAAACGGAGACGAAATACGGCATGGTAAGGATATCCAGAGTGCTACCCAGATTTGTTCAAGTCGATGATAGCCACTATATACCCGTAGAATCCCTCGTCACAAAACATATCGAATCTTTATTTCCAGGCTTCGTAGCGGAAAGTATAGCCTCTTTTAGAGTCACGAGAAATGCCGACATAGTTATAGAGGAAGAAGAAGCCGATGATTTTATGGAGATATTGGAACAAGGCTTGAAGCTAAGAAAAAAGGGGGCTTTTGTAAGGCTTGAGATATCAAAAGGGGCGGATGAGGATATCATAGAGTTTTTAAACAGCCATTTAAAAATATTTCCAAGAGATATATACGAATACGACATACCGCTAAATTTAGGCACTTTGTGGCAAATCGTAGGCAACCAGCATTTCGCTCATTTGACAATAGAGCCCTACAAGCCGAAACTCTTACCGCCTTTTGAGGAGAATAGCTCGGTTTTTGAAGCCATAGAAAACGGAGAATCCATACTGATTCACCCGTATGAGAGCTTTGAACCCGTTACCAAGCTTATTCAATCAGCCTCAAAAGACCCCAAAACTCTCTCTATAAGAATGACTCTATATAGAGTGGAAAAAAATTCTCCTATCATATCAGCTTTGATAGATGCGGCAAACAACGGCATCCAAGTAACCGTCATGGTTGAGCTTAAAGCGAGATTTGACGAAGAAAACAACCTTGTTTGGGCAAAATCTTTGGAAAAAGCGGGGGCACATGTCGTTTACGGCATAAGCGGACTAAAGGTGCATGCCAAAATTACGCAAGTTATAAGAAAAGTCGATAACAAACTAAAATTTTACATACACCTTGCAACGGGAAATTACAACGGGGCTACGGCAAAGATATATAGCGATGTGAGCTTTTTTACTTCAAGAGAAGAGATAGTGACCGATAGCACCACATTTTTCCACATACTTACGGGCTTTGCGAAAAAACAGAGACTAAAATATCTGAGCATGTCGCCGACACAGATAAAACCCAAACTACTAAGTATGATAAATGCCGAAATAGCCCACAAAGAAAAAGGCAGAATCATACTAAAAGCCAACTCTCTTGTTGACCAAGATGTTATAAAAGCTCTATATAAAGCATCTATGGCGGGAGTAAAATGCGATCTTATCATCAGAGGTATATGCTGTTTGAAACCGGGTATTAAAGGTGTGAGCGAAAATATAAATGTCATATCCATCGTCGGCAAATATTTAGAACACGCTCGCATATACTACTTTGAGCACGCTCCTATAAAGATGTATATATCGAGTGCGGATCTAATGCCTAGAAACTTAGAAAGACGCATAGAGTTAATGACGCCTATAGAGGACGAGAGGCTAAGCAGAACTTTAAGAGAGATATTAGACCTCCAACTAGCGGACAACGAACTTAGCTGGAAACTCTACGAGGATGAGATATATAGAAAAATCACAAGAAAAAGCGGCGAAAAAGAGATAAATTCCCATGAGATATTAGAAACTTTTATAAATAAAATGTATAAAAGCTTCTATAAGATAAGAGCTAAAAAAGAGGCCAATCTGGCAAAAAAATTTACAAGAGAAGGATAGCATGCTAATAGAGTATAGAAAAGTAAAACCTATCATCGGCGAAAGGGTATTTGTAGCCAATAGTGCCGATATCATAGGAGAAGTATCCGTAGGCGAAGATAGCTCCGTATGGTTTGGGTGTGTTATTAGAGGAGACGTCAACTATATAAAAATAGGCAAAAGAGTAAATATTCAAGACCTTACTATGATACATGTCACTCATGCCGACGAAAACAATATCCATGGCAATCCGACTATCATCGAAGATGATGTGACGATAGGTCATAAAGCTATGCTTCATGGATGCACCATCAAAAAAGCTTCTCTTATAGGGATGAGTGCCACTATACTTGATGATGCCGTCATAGGAGAAGAGTCGATAGTAGGCGCAAACTCTCTTGTTACAAAAGGCAAAAAGTTTCCGCCAAGAAGTCTTATAGTAGGCTCTCCCGCAAAAGTAGTAAGAAGTTTGACGCAAAAAGAGGTGGACGAACTTTATGAATCGGCAAGTAGATATGTGGAGTATAAAAATAGTTATATATAACTTTTTTTTATATAAAAGATTTGGCAATTATTACAAAATATAATAATTGTTTAATTTTATAATGGTATAATACATTTAAAATAATAAAACTGAAACTTTTACAGTTTTAATAAAGGAGAACATATGGCAAGAGTAGTCGTACTTGGGGGAGGGGTTTCCGGACATACTGCGGCGACTTTCTTAGCAAAGTGGATTGGAAATGAACATGAAGTCGTAGTAGTTACGCCAAACTCAAAATGGAACTGGATACCGTCAAATATTTGGGTAGGAGTCGGCGGAATGACCGTAGAGGATGTTGTTTTTGAACTCGCTCCCATATATGAGAAGGCGGGGATTGATTACAGACAGGCAAAAGCCGTATCTATCCATCCGGAGGGAGGAGAAAAAGAGGCAAAAGCCTATGTAACCATCGAATACACTCATCCTTCAAAAGCCGGTGAACAAGAGACGATAACATATGACTATCTCATCAACGCTACGGGACCTAAGCTAAACTTCGATGCGACTCCAGGACTTGGAAACGGGCAAGGACAGCTAGGAGAATATACCGTTTCCGTTTGTACCGCTTCTCATGCGGCACATGCATCAAACGAACTAGATGTCATCATAGAGCAGATGAAAAAGGGAGAGCACAAAAAGTTTTTGATAGGTACGGGGCATGGAATGTGCACTTGTCAAGGAGCCGCTTTTGAGTACACTTTCAATGTAGACCATAAACTTAGAGAAGAGGGAGTTAGGGATAAAGCTACCATAACTTATATAACCAATGAGTACGAACTCGGGGATTTCGGTGTCGGCGGTATGCACATAAAAAGAGGCGGATACATCACCAGCGGAAAGATATTTGCCGAATCACTCTATACCGAAAGAGCCGTCAAATGGATAAAAAGAGCTCATGTTAATAATGTTGAAAAAGGCAAAGTATCATATGAAACGCTTGACGGAAGTATGCACGAAGAGGAGTTTGATTTTGCTATGCTTATACCTCCTTTTGCGGGTGCGGGCATAAAAGCTTACGATAAAAACGGTGAAGATATAACTTCCAAAGTATTCAACCCCGCAGGTTTTATGAAAGTGGACGCAGACTATGAAAGCGCGGCAAGAGGATTTGAAAACTGGTCTCCAAATGACTGGCCTAAAACTTTGCAAAATCCCGACTATAAAAATATATTTGCGGTAGGCATAGCCTTTGCGCCTCCTCATCTTATCAGTAAGCCTATGAGTTCGCCAAACGGCACACCTATCAATCCAACTCCTCCAAGAACGGGTATGCCAAGCGCAATGATGGGTAAAGCCGTAGCCCAAAGCATCAGAGATATGATAGATGGTATCTCACAAGAGCCTACGCATACCGCAAGTATGACCGAGATGGGTGCGGCTTGCGTCGCTAGTGCGGGAAAAGGTATATTTAACGGAACGGCGGCGGCAATGACGATGTATCCGATTGTTCCTGATTATGAAAAGTATGAATACGGCAGAGACTTAAACGGAACTTTCGGAACCATAGGTCTTGCAGGTCACTGGATCAAGCATTTGCTTCATCATGCATTCATCTGGAAGGCTCAACTTAAGCCTTTATGGACAATAATACCCGAGTAATCAAGGAGAAAAATATGAGAAAAATAGAACAATACACACAAAACGACTATACACCGGTACCTACTAAGTTTACAGTATTTATGAGAACTTGTATCATTTGGCAATTTATCCAATTTTTGTGGATAAACCTAAAGATGACGGTTCTAATCTTAAAATCACACCACTAAAATACAAAGGAGCGATTTATCGGCGCTCCTTTTTCTTTTTCTTCTTTTTGGACGGATTTGAAAAAGTTATCAAATCTTCCGTACTTACTACATCATCAGGAATATTTCGCAAACTTATCTTAAATATCTCCAAAGCGCTCATAGCGTCCGCATAGGCTCTATGGTGATTATCTATATCGATACCCAGCTTTTCTTTCAAAAAGGATAGTCCGTACTTTTCCGACTCGATAGTCTTTCTAGCCAAATCTATGGTGCAAAGCCTTCTGTTTAAAATCTCGGATATTTGATACTTTTTAAATGATTCCGATATGAAGTTATAATCAAATCTTACATTGTGAGCTACAAATACGGCATCCGATAAAAACTCTCTAAACTCCAAAAGTACGCTTTTTAACTTGGGTGCGTTTTTTAAATCCTCTTTTGAGATATTCGTTATCTTCTCTATATACTCCGGCACAAAATCACAATAGACAAAACTCTCAAATCTATCTATGACTTCACCTTTTTGGTATTTAATGGCGCCTATCTCGATAATCTGAGAGTTTTGCGGGGTATTGCCGCTAGTTTCAATATCCACTACGCAGTAGGTAGCCTTTTTGTACTCTTCAAACCTGCTTTTCGTATATATCTTGTCATCTTTTTGCACGGTCTTTACACCGCAATGCTCTATATAATCAACAGCCAAATCAAACTCATCCTCATCTACAACTAAAGAACAAGATTTGCAAAGTTCGATAAATTCACTTTTATAAAGCCCCTTTTTTGAAGCCATCTTATCTACTATTTCACGAAGAATATCACTCATATATCTTTAACCGCTTTTATAAAATCATACACTTTTTTGCTATCTTTTTTACCTTTTTTCAGTTCGACGCCGCTACTCACATCCAAACCGTAAAAACCGCAACCCGTAACCTCTTTGACATTTTCGGGAGTCAATCCGCCCGCCAAGATAAGATTGGAGCAATCAATCCCTTTAAACCATTGCAAAGCGACCCTCTTGCCTTCTCCCCCGTAACTCTCCACAAAGGCATCAACGATATAAAATTCGTTTTTGTCTATCTTTTGCAAATCCTCTTTTTGTTTTGCCCTAATTACCTTTATATACTCAAAATCCAACTCTGTGTAAAAAGACTCTTTAGCTTCAAAATGTATTTGAGCCAAGTCCATTTTGCAATATTTCATGATAGAGTTTACTTTTTGAGCGGTTTCGTTGACAAAAAGCGCCGTCTTTTTCACAAAAGGAGGTATCTTGGAAGATATCTTTAAAGCTTCGTTTGGACTAATATATCTTGGTGATTTTGGATAAAAAACAAATCCCAAAGCGTCCGCACCGGCTTTGCAAGCCGTAAGCGCGTCTTCAAGATTTGTAATACCGCATATCTTTACTTTCGTCATCGATTACACTTTTAGGCTTTTTATAGCTTTTTTGTAATCATTTTTAAAGACATAACTACCCGCCACTACCATATCTACACCGGCATCTTTTAAGTCATGTATATTTTTATCGTTCACTCCTCCGTCAACCTCTATGATAGCTTTGGAGCCTTTCTTTAAAAGCAGTTCTTTTAACCTTTTGGCTTTCTCAATAACGCTCGGGATAAACTTTTGCCCTCCAAAACCGGGATTGACGCTCATCAAAAGTATCATATCAAGATTATCCAAAAGATACTCTACACTCTCGGGCGGTGTAGAGGGATTTAGTACTATAGCCGGCTTTATATCGTAGTCTCTTATCTTTTGCAAAAGTCTATGAGGGTGCTTCTCCTCCTCTATATGAAAAGAGATATACTCCGGTTTCAAATGAGCGAAAAGTTCCACAAAAAAGGTGTTATTCTCCACCATCAAATGTATATCCAAAGGTTTTGTCGATACTTTGTTTATACTCTCCACTACAACGGGACCAAAGGTAAGATTCGGCACGAAATGTCCGTCCATCACATCTATATGTATCTTATCCGCCCCCGCTTCACATATATCTATCGTCTCTTGCTCCAACTTTCCGAAATCACAAGAGAGCATACTCGGCGCTACTAACATAAATCTCCTTATTTATAAACTATTTGCTCAAAAATAGCTTCAATCTCTCCCCTTCAAAATCCAACTCTATCATAACACCCCTTCTATCTCCAAAAAACTCCGTCGCATATTTCTTTTCTTTAAACACTCTTGATAGAGTTGTTTCAACATCCATTTTATAAAGCTTGAAATTGGATTTTATTTTTGAAGACAAGATATTTGTATATTCGGCCAACGCTTCAAAGATATCATCTTGAGAATTTTCGTCATCGATAAATATCTTACAGGCGTCCAATATAAGTTTTTTTGATAAAATTACGCTTAATATCGCCTCCAAATGCCCATAGATACCAAATAACGCTATATATACATCTTCATCATCGTTTATTAAAAATTTTGTAATTTCTACACTTTTTTTCTCGCCTTTTTTTTGAGCCAACATTTGAGTAATCTGCATAGCGGTATCAACAAAATAGTTTAAATTTGAAACTATATTTTTTGTCAATTTAAAACTCTTTGAAGAGCTTTTTCCACCTCTTAACGCCTCTTTTTTTATCTCCAAATCATCTTCAAATTGATCCATATCCCTATAAAGCAAAATACCTGAATCCTCAAGATCATTTTTTAATTGTGAGGTAACTTTTTTATCGTTAACCCCTACAATACAAAACGTAACGCCGTATTCCGCTCCGGCCGTTGAAAGTTTCGCAAAAAAGTTAACTCCATGAATATTCATAGACGAAACATTTGTAATATCAAAAACAAAGACTTTAAAACCTATTCGTAATAAATTTTCATGATAATCCAAATCAAATTTTTTTGATATCGTAGAGTCTACAAAATTTTTTAAATTATAAAAAATAACATTATGTTTTATATGTACGTCTATCTGAGGATCGGCGGTAGCTATATATGAGTGGCTTATAACGATACCGTCTTTAATATACTCATCTTTTTTTTGCAAAAACTCCGCTTTATCCTTTGCCACATAAGGCTTATGGCCTACTTCATATAAAGAGATGGCTAATTGATTTTTTTGATCTTCGTCGTCATTATATACCAAAATTTTTTGCTCTTTATCTTTCGTATCTTCAAAAAACAGCGATAAAACTTTTAAGTTCTCCAATAACGAAAAATCCAATTCTCCGTCAAACATAGAAAATATAGTGTTGTATTTGTTTTTATCGTATTCGCAAAAGCCCACTACGCAGTGTATTTCATCTTGTATGGAGCGTATAGCTTCAAGAAGTATGGAAAGACCTTTTTTATTAAAAAATATCACTTTTTTTAAAGAGATAAATACCGCTTTAGGTTTTTTTGAAATAGTAAAACTTATATCTGAAGGGTCAATTATGGCATTTGCGTTAAAACCGTCAATAAAACCTTGAGGAAAAAAAACTGCACAATTATTTTTTACTATCGGCTTCATACAGCCTCGATTATGCGTATAAAATCAGGATATATATCTTCTACGAAACTCGTATCAAAATCTACAAAATCATTAACACCGGCTTTGATAAATTTTGGTTTGGAAAGCTCAAAAAACATAAGTAGATGAAGATATTTGGCCAATTTGGAGAACAAACTACCATCATCATTTTTAGAGGATAGATACTCTATCAACCTCAAGGCTTCTTGATGAAGTTCCCATTTTTTACAAATTATATCGAATATATCAAATATTCTCATACCGGTCATTTCAAAAAGTATATCATCATAGCTAATATTTTTATGAGATTTTAACAATTTAATATCTTCGACATCACTTTTAAAAATCTCTTCACAAACCGCCAAAGAAGCCGGCAACAATGAGACTACGGAAGCAATATGCAAATCTTCACACTCTAAAGCTGACGATATCTTATTCCAATGATATATTAAATTTGATTGCAACAGCCGAAAATCCGCATTGTCCATATCAAATACTTCCCATTTTTTAGGGAGTATTAGTGACGCATAGTAAGCGTTTACGACTCGAAAAGACTTTTCTACGCCCAAGATACCAAAAACTTGATGTATATCTCTAATATGGCAACCGAAACCAAATATAGGCTTATTTATCACATCCAACAAATATCCGACAAAAGCGTGATCCAAAGCAGCAACATTCGCCGCTTTCACCAACTCGCCCTCTTCTATCAAATCGGCGCACTTTTTTACATTTTCGGGAATTGCCGGAATATCTTTTATAAATTTTTCAATTCTATCTTT
>JAADDL010000010.1 GCA_013153915.1 Campylobacterota bacterium | reverse complement strand
TGGCGGACAGGGAGGGATTCGAACCCTCGGTACCGTTGCCAGTACGCATCCTTAGCAGGGATGTGGTTTCAGCCAGCTCACCCACCTGTCCGTAAAATTTAGAATGTGATTATATAAAAAACTATATAATACTTTACTTAAACAGACCCCCGCAAGAGGGTCTGTTTGCTACTTTACAACTCCGTTGTAAAAAACTTTACACTTAGTAGTTTTCTTTTTCGTTGCCGATGTTGCGCCCGGTATCATGTTGCCAAACGAGCCAAGAAGCGATTTGACGGCTCCTTGAACTACACCCGAAGTTAAAGTCGAAGTATCGAGCTTGATTATAGGCTTAAAGAAGGTACCTTGTATCTTTTGAGATATTTTAGCACAACCTTTTTTATCCAAGAAGGCGACCGTTACTCCCAAGAACTTTTCCCCGTACAAATCCAACTTTCCTTTTACGGCTATCCTATATTTGCCCGTAGAAAGTGCCACATCTTTCAAGACGGCAACCCCTCTTTTTATAGGAGCGTCTATAACCAATCTTTTAACCGCCGTAGTTTTGCCCTCTCCAATACCGGATATCACTCCTCCTTTTGAGGACGCCGCATCCAGCAAAAACGAACCGATATTTTTCTTGTTTACTTTTTTTATCTTATCGTAGCTTTGAAGAATTTGATTTAAATCCACCCCTCTTATACCGAAATCTTTTCCGTCAACATAGACACTACCACTTAGAGTTCTTTTTATGAGTTTTGGATTTGTTCCGACCATAGAGAGTTTCATATCAGTTTTAACAAACCCTTCAAGAGAGATATTTTTATACTTTATAAACTCTTTAGATATCTCTTTTAGGTCAAACTTGGCTATATGCTCTTGGATATATATTCTAGGCTCTTTTTTTTGCATATTATATATGAGTTTTCCTACCGCTTGAGAGCCGAAAGTCGTAAGCTTCATCGGGTCTATAGTAGCTATCTTATCTTTAAATTTAAAATTTGCGGAGATATCTTTTAGTACATATCTATCGTATTTGATATCGTTTATAGTAAGCAATCCTTTTAGCGCTATAGCTTTTAATATATCCTTATTGTCTTTGAAAGATATATCGTTTACACTCAAATTCAACCCGTCGATTTTTGCTTTTACACCGCCTTGTCTATCGTCATATATTATATTGACATTTTCAACCAACACTTTGTTAACATTGACTTGAGGCAACTTAACTTTTTCTTTGTTTGGTTTAGCCTCTTTTTCTATCTTTTTTGTTTTATTATCTTTTTTTGTGACGGAAAGATTTAGGATACCTTTTTTATTTTTTTCCACCAAAAGATTGATATCTATCAACTTGACATATTTTACTTTGACTTGCTTATTCAAAAGAGGTTTAAGCTCTAAAGATACGGCGGCTTTTTTCATCTCAAACATGTTGTTTTGACTAAAACCTTTAGGGTTTTTTACGACGATATCGTTGATGCTGATACCAAAAGGCGACAATGACAATCCTATCTTGCCGTTTATCTTTAGCTCTTTTCCCGTTGCCTCATAAACTTTTTTTTCTATGACGGGTTTATATTTATTTAGGTCAAAAGACATTATCAGCGCGACAAGCACGACGATGATAGTCGTCATCACTAAAACTAAACCTATTAAAAACTTCTTACCCATCTTAAATCCTTTTTAAAATTTTTTGCACCACGCCTCTTGGGTCGCTATTTAGATATATCGGTCTTCCGACAACGATAAAATCCACCAAATTCTCTTTGGCTATCTCGAGATTTGCTACCCTTTTTTGATCGTTGCTATCCTCTCCAAACGGTCTAATACCTGGAGTCAAAGTTAAAAACTCAGGCTTTGTCAACTCTTTTATATCCTTGCTTTCATAAGCCGAACACACAATACCGTCAAGCTTGCATTCATAGGCTTTTTTAGCGAAAACCTCACTCTTTTTTTCTATAGTGGAGCCGTATATCTTTTTAAATGTTTGATTATCAAAACTCGTCAAAACGGAAACTCCAAGCACAAGCGGTCTATCTTTTTTATTGCTTATCCTTTGCATTACCGCTTTCATGGCTTGCGCCCCGCTTGATATGTGTATATTAAACATATCCACTCCCAATTCCGATATTTCGCTTGCGGCATCCGCCATGGTATTGGGTATGTCGTATATTTTTAAGTCCAAAAAGATTTTGAAGTTGGGATTGATGCTTTTTAACTCTTCGATTATCTTCTTGCCGTCTCTTATGTAGCTTCTAAATCCGACCTTTAACCAAATATCAAACTCTTTTAGCATATTTGCCAAGTTTAAATTTTCCTCCAATGTCGGCAAATCCAATGCAACACATAGCTTCATAACTTATCTACTCCTTTTGGATTTTAAATCTTTCTGAATAGAGCCAAGCACCCCGTTTACAAACTTGGGTACATTATCCGAACAAAGCGTCTTGGATAACTCTATGGCTTCGTTTATGACGACCGCATCGTCATTTTTTTTATCCATCAATTCATAGGTACCCAGTCTCAATATCGCTCTTTCGACATGACCTATCTCTTTGATATTCCACTCTTTTAAGTGTTTATCTATCTCACTATCTATCTCTTCGAGATTTTCAAGCACTCCGTTTAGTAGTTCCAGCGCAAACTCTTTTTGCTTGTTTCGTATCTTTTTCTCCTCAAGCACGGTATCTTCAAATTTACCTATCTCTTCATTACCGATATCGTATGCGTACAATAAAGATACGACCGTTTCTCTGACTTGATGTCGTGTAGCCATTATATACTCTTATATAGATCTATCAACTCTATAAGTCCTATCATAGACTCGAAGCCTTTATTGCCGGCTTTGCTACCGGCTCTTTCGATGGCTTGCTCTATAGTATCGGTCGTTAACACGCCGAATGTAACCGGTGTTTTATATCTCAAAGTCGTATTTGCTATACCCTTAGTCGCTTCGGCGGCAACATAGTCAAAGTGAGGAGTGCTTCCCCTTATAACCGCACCCAAACAGCAAACACCGTCATACTTTCCGCTTGCAAGCACCCTATCAAGCGCAAAAGGTATCTCAAAAGCGCCCGGCACCAAAATAAGGTCAAGATTTTTTTCGTCTCCTCCGTGTCTTATAAAGGCATCTTTAGCGCCTTCGGTCAATCTATCGGTAATTATGTGATTAAACCTACTATTTATGATAGCAACTTTGCTATTTTTATCTATTTTAAGTTTTCCCTCTATGATATTCATGCTATTTCCTTATTTTATTTTGCCAAAAAGCCGTCTATCGCTTTTTTCAAATTTGCCAAAGCCTCTTTTACGGTCTCTCTTTGGGTTCCTAGATTCATCCTCGCAAAACCTTTACCCTCTTTGCCGAATATTATTCCGTTATTTAGCCCTAATTTTGCTTTTTGGACTAAAAACTTTTCCAATTTCGTAGGACTAAGTCCCAACTTCCTAAAATCTATCCACAAAAGGTATGTAGCTTCAGGTTTTTTTACATCAAGTATCGGTATATGGTCTTTGATAAATTCGCAGGCAAAGTCTCTATTGTCTTGCAAATACTTTACCAACTCATCAAGCCAATCTTCACAACTCTCATATGCGCTTCTTAGGGCAACGGTTCCGAAAATATTATTGTCGCACAACTCAAATCTTTTTAAGTACGACTTATAGATAGCTTCGAGTTTTTTATTTTCGCAAATCACATAAGATGTCATCAACCCCGCCACATTAAAACTCTTGCTTGCCGCATTGAGAGTTATAGTCCTTTTTGATATCTGTTTTGAGAGTGACGCTATAGGGATATGCTTTTTACCGTCAAATACAAAATCGGAGTGTATCTCGTCGGAAATTATCAAAATATCGTTATCTATGCAGATTTGCCCGATTCTTTCAAGCTCGTCTTGGCTAAAAACTCTTCCCGTTGGATTGTGAGGATTGCAAAGTATAAGCATTTTTGCTTTTTGTGCTCTTTTTTCCAAATCTTTAAAATCTATCTCATATCTCTCGTCCGTCAATTTCAATGAATTTGCGCTAACTTTTCTACCGTTTTCTTTTATGACTCTGGCAAAAGGGTGATAAACCGGTGTTTGTATAATAATCTCGTCTTTTTCTTTAGTAAAAGCTTGAATAGCGAAAGCTATGGATGAGACTACGCCGTTAGCAAGAAACACCGAGCCTTTTTTTACATTCCAACCATATCTCTTTTCTTGCCACTTATAGATAGACTCATATATGGATTTATCGTTGTACACATAGCCGTAAAGACCCTCTTGCGCCCTATTTTTTAGAGCTTTTACAACACTTTTGCAAGATCGAAAATCCATATCCGCCACCCACATTGGGATAATATCGTCGCTACCGAACTTCTCTTTTAGATTGTTGTGTTTTTCGCTATCGCTACCTCTTCTATCTATCTTTTTATCAAAATTCATACATCCTCTCCTAATGCCTCTTTTATGGCAAAAATATCTTTAATACTCTTTTTTAACTCTTCAAGTCTTAACATATTCGCTCCGTCACTCAAAGCGATAGAAGGGTCAAAGTGACTCTCAAAGAAAAATCCGTCCACACCCACGGCCGCCGCCGCACGGCTTAAGGGTGCGACAAACTCTCTTTTGCCTCCGCTTTTTCCGCCTTCGGCTCCCGGCATCTGCACCGAGTGGGTTGCGTCAAATATCACGGGTGCAAACTCTCTCATGATTTTTAAACTTCTCATATCCACTACAAGATTGCCGTATCCAAAACTACTGCCTCTTTCCGTTAGCCAAACTCCGGCTTTTTTAGAGTTTTCGTAGTTTGCCTCAAAAACCCCTCTAGTCTTTAGTATCTTTAAAACCGAATACTCCATATCGGAAGGATTCATAAATTGACCTTTTTTTACATTTACTATCTTATCGGTCTTTGCCGCTTCTACAAGCAAATCGGTCTGTCTGCATAAAAAAGCCGGTATCTGCAATACATCCACCACTTTCGCAACCTCTTTGACTTGCCAAGTTTCATGTATATCGGTCAAAAGCTTATAGCCAAATCTATCTTGCACCTCTTTTAGCAAAGCCAACCCCTCCTTAAGACCTGGTCCTCTAAAACTATCTAGACAAGTTCTATTTGCCTTATCAAATGAAGCTTTAAAGTAAAAGTCTATCCTATCGTCCTTTTGAAAGTCTCGCATACCTTCGGCTATCCTAAAAAGGCTCTCTTTGCTCTCTATCACGCATGGTCCGGCTATAAGTATCATCGTTCTATCCTAATATTAATTTGAGTTTTTGTATTATACCAAATCAATCTATAATCTTGTTTATCGGTATCTCCGCAATAGATTTGGCGCCTATCTCTTTTAGCTTAGGTAGTATCTCTCTTAAAACTTTCTTATCGAGAACTACCATAACATCCACCCAGTCGCCCTTTGCAAGCTGAGATATCGTCGGATTGCTTGACGGGATGATCTTCAAGATATCATCAAGCTTGTCTTTTGGAGCGTTCATCATGATACAAGACTTCGGTATAGCGTCTATAACGGAGCGAAGCATCATGATGATGTTTTCCATCTTTTTTCTTTTCCAAGGGTCTTTATAAGCCTCTTTATTTGCTATAAATCTTGTCGTAGTCTCAAGTACCGTATCGATGATTTTTAAGTTATTCGCCCTGATACTTGAGCCTGTTTCGGTAATCTCTACGATAGCGTCGGCGAGTTCGGGAACCTTTACTTCGGTTGTTCCCCAGCTAAACTCTACCTTGGCGTTTACTCCGTAAGACGCAAGATAATCTTTTGTTAGATTTACCACTTCGGTAGCTATGGTCTTGCCTTCCAAATCTTTAACGCTTTTTATATCGGAGTTCTCTTTGACCGCAAGTACCCACTTGATGGGTTTATAGCTTGTTTTTGCATATATAAGCTCACTCATATCGACCACATCGGCTCTATTTTCCTTTATCCAGTCAAGTCCCGTCAAACCGCAATCAAGCTGACCGCCTTCGACATATCTAGCCATCTCTTGCGCCCTTATAAGCATACACTCAATCTCATCGTCGTCTATGCTTGGATAATAGTTTCTGGACTTTACGCTTATATCGTAACCCGCTTGCTTAAAAATACCTATGGTAGCTTCTTGCAAAGAGCCTTTTGGAATACCTAATTTTAAAACCATTTTACAACCTTTACGCTATGGATTTTTTAAAGCTAAAATCTTTCAGCTTGATAGCCAAAAGATAGAAGATAGGAGTATCTAACAACGCTATCACAAGCTTTACCGCATAATCCCCAACTATAAGATGAAGTATCTTATCAAACGGCATCACAAAACTAAAAGCAAGCGTAAAAAATAAAACCGTATCAAAAAATTGACTTGTCATCGTACTTGCGTTGTTTCTAAGCCACCAAAGTTTTTCCAACCTCTCTTTGAGAGCATGGAATATATACACATCAAGAAGTTGAACGACCGCAAAAGTTCCTATAGACGCCAAAGCTATACGAAGATTTGATATCATCAAAGTAGGGATAATCGCAAAGACTATACCGTACTTTACAACCCTCAAAACATCCTCTTTCGGATATTTTTCGCTAAGTATATCGGTCATCAAAAATGTTACGGGATATACGATAGCGCCGTAAGTAAGCCATTGATTGATAGGAAACTGAACCGTATAGTTCGACACCGCAATCAGCACCACAAAAAGAAATACACTAAAAACAAATACCGTTCTCGGCAAAATTCATCCTTTTTTAAAAAAATTAGAGTATTATTATAGCCAAAAAACATATAAATAAATCTAAAAGGAGAATGGCATGGATTTTAGTGCTAGTACGATATGGGGTTTTATCAGCTTTTACGGGTTAAAGGTGATAGGTTCGCTCCTTATCTTTTATATAGGTAAAAAGGTTGCGATATTTTTAACGAAGATCGTCAAAACCAGTATGGAAAAATCAAAAATAGACGAAACGATAGTCAAATTTATAGGCAATGTCGTCTATAGCGGTTTGCTTTTGTTTATCATTTTGGCGGCACTTAGCAACTTGGGTGTAAACACCACATCTTTCATAGCGGTATTGGGAGCCGCGGGCTTGGCTGTCGGCTTGGCTTTTCAAGGAACGCTATCAAATATCGGAGCGGGAGTTTTACTCATATTTTTTAGACCGTTTAAGATTGGAGATTTGATAACCGCCGCCGGCGAAACGGGAGTAGTAGAGGAGATAAACCTCTTTAGCGTACTTTTAAAAACGCTTGACAATAAACAAATAATCATCCCTAACTCTTCCGTCATAGGAGGCAATATAGTAAACTTCTCGGCAAAAGAGACAAGAAGGGTAGATTTGACATTCGGTATCGGATATGATGATGACTTAAAACTCGCCAAAGCTACGCTTGAAGAGATAGTAAATAGCGACGAAAAGGTTTTAAAAGACCCCGCACCGTTCGTAGCCGTTAGCGAACTGGCAGATAGTAGCGTAAACTTCACGGTTAGAGTATGGGTCAAGACGGCTGATTATTGGGATGTTTACTTTGGAACTATAGAAAAAGTCAAACTTGTTTTTGACGAAAAAGGTATCTCTATCCCATATCCGCAACTTGATGTTCATCAAGATAAATAATCTTAAGAGGGGTTTCCCTCTTAAGATCTATAAAAATATCATCCCTAAGCCCATCAAAACAAACAAAACTCCCGATACTCTATAAAAAATCTTTAGCTTATTTTCATCAAAAAACCAACTTTTGGCACTTTTTGAAATATATCCATAAAACATTAAAGAGCAAAACGATATAGCCGTAAAAGTAGCCGTCATGATAAAAAACTGCAAAACCAAATCCTTTTTTTCATCCATAAAAAGCGGAAATATCGCCCCGAAAAATAGTATAGGTTTTGGGTTTGTAACGGCTACCAAAAAGCCCTTTATAAATATCTCTTTTGTCGAGTATCGTTGACAATGAGGCTCATCTTTGAGGCTAAATCTCACCCGCTTTTGATATATCTGCTTTAAGCCCAAATAGATAAGATAGATTGCCCCTATGATTTTTAGCGCTATATAAAAAATAGCGGAACTTTTCAGCAAAGCCCCCACTCCAAACATCGCAACGCTCGATAGGATAAATAATCCCAAAATATTACCGACGGTAGAAAAGAAAACCGCTTTAAGCCCGTAACACATAGCGTTATTTATAGCAAGAAGTATAGCCGCACCGGGACTAGTGATCGTAAAAAACGAGATGATAAAATAGTTTATATAATTATGCAAATCCATAACGACATTATAAAAAATACGGCTAGAAATTTATAGTAGATTATTGCTATCTTATCTTAGAAGGAGTGTGTCCGTAGAATTTTTTATAAATCTTTATAAAGTGAGACTGGTCGCAAAAACCGCACTCATAAGCCACTTGCGATAGTGAGCTGTTTTTATCCATCAAGTTTCTTGCTCTATTTATCTTTACATTGTGTATATAATGGTTTGGAGTTAGTCCGAACTCCTTTTTAAACTCTCTTAAAAAATGATACTTCGAATATCCCGCTTTTGATACCATCTTTTCAATATCTATCTCCGCTATGTCGGCACTTTTTTCGATATATTTTACAATCTTTTCAAGATATTCTCTTTTTGGCTTGCCAAAATCTCTTTCAAATTCCATCTTTTTGTAGCTAGATAACTTTTGTAAAGCTTTTTTAGCTTGCAACTCCGTCAAAATACTCTCGTCGTTAAAAAGTTTTTTAAAATACTCAAATAATTTCTCGTCTTTTATGACATTTTGAAAATACACAACCTCTTTTAAAACGCTCTTTACAAAATCCGCACCCACAACAAGATTGATATGTCGCCAACTGCTACTATCTATCCTATGCAATTCATAAGGATTTATGATACGAATATCCCCTTTGACAACTCTAAAAAAATCATCTTTTATATATATCTTACACTCGCCCTCAAGCACCAAAGATATGGAGTAGGTATCGTGAAAATGGCTTTTATATGAGCTATTTTTAAATGAACTTTTTACTAAAGATTTTATAGAAATATCCTCTTATACTCATCTTCGTCAAATCCGACGATTACATCGTCTTTATACTCAATAACGGGTCTTTTTATGAGTAGATT
>JAADDL010000151.1 GCA_013153915.1 Campylobacterota bacterium | reverse complement strand
TCGTTGAAAACTACCCTATACCTTCATAAAATACAAAACCGACCGATATCTTTCTAGTTGGTCGGTTTGCACCCCCCTATATCAAGTAATGTTTAAGTAACACTTTTATAGTAATATTACTAAAAAAATGAGGAGAGGACGATGAGAAATATTATCAAAGGTAGCTTTTTGGCATTTAGCGCTATTTTATTTTTCGGTTGCGGTAGCGGAGGCGACACATCTTCGGATAGCACTTTAAGCGGAAGTTTTGTTGATACCGAAGTTGACGGACTCCAGTATATAACTACATCCGGTTTTAATGGCGTAACGGCAAACGGAGGAAAATTTAAATACAAAAGAGCTGATAGAGTAGAGTTTAGGATAGGCAAACTCATACTTGGCTCCTCGCTCCCGGCAGCCGACGGATTAATTACGCCGGAATTTTTAGCAGACAACAATGATACTGCTACTTTAATGTTAAGACTATTGCAATCTCTTGATATTGATGATAATACCACAGACGGAATAACAATACCGGACTCAGTAGTGACAGCTTTAGAAAATCTATCAAACTATGTTGATATCGATACGATAGATAATGATGAAGAACTTTTAGACCTAAGCACCGAACTTGCCGAAGCTGCAGACGAGGATTATGACGGAGTTTTGGATGTTGATACCGATACAGCTTGGCAACACTATGCTCAAAGTTTGGAGCAATATAGAAGCGGTCTTACAACTTCGGTATATTATGATCCTAGTTTAGTAAGAGCTAGTACATTTGATCTAAGTGCATACCCCGTATCTGATTCTTTAAGTCAAGATTTAAAAGATGCGCTTTCTCACATGGGAAATGAAGAGAGATTAGCCCATGATTTATATATAAATATCTATAACTATCATGTAGAAAACAGCTCATTGCCTATCAAACAACTATACAATATAGCGGAAAGGTCGGAAAAAACTCATGTTGAAATCGTCCAAGACCTTGTTAGAAGATATGACCTTGGTGTTGATGATTTGACAAATATAGACCCCTGTATAGCAGAAGAGAACAATTTAACAAACGAAATATCTTTTTATGATATGCCAAGCGGAGTCTATGATATACCTGCCATACAAGACCTTTACAATATCCTATATGAAAAAGGAATAAACTCTCAAAGAGATGCTCTTGAAGTCGGCTGTATGGTAGAAGTGACCGACATAAACGATCTTGACAACTATATAACTATCGCCGAAGACTCAAATGCTACGGATGTTATTGAAGCTTTCAAGTTTTTAAGAGACGGAAGCTATAGTCACTATTGGGCATTTGATAAAGGATTAAAAAATATAGGCATCAGTGAAGGGTGTTGCACTTTAGGCACTATTGACGGTGTAAACTATTGTCATCCTGAATACCCTCAAGACTAATACCATAAAAAGTGTTCGCCATTCAAGGCGAGCACTTTTGCATATTATACGGGGGTATATCTTGTTATCTTATACCCCACCCCTTTAACACTCTCGATAAAATCCTCTTTTAAAGCTTTTCTTAGTCTGCTTATCTCGGCTCTTATAGTGGCGTTATCGACGGGTTCGGCACTCCAAACCATATCTCTTAATTTATCAAAACTAACCGTATGGTCTATATTTAAACATAGCGTTTTTATGATATCAAGCTGTTTTTTTGTCAACTCCAAAGGCTCCTCGGCGTAAAAAAGTTGATTTTTTGATTTTGAAAAAGAGTGATTTTGGCTCAAAAGTATATGCTCTCTTTTTTTATCCTCCATAGACTTGGCAACCCTGTTTATCCTCAGTGCCAGCTCCTTTAGATGAAACGGTTTTTTGATATAATCCGCCGCACCAAGCTCATAAGCTTTTGTAATCTCTTCAATATTTACTAAAGCGCTGATGTAGATAACAGGTATAAAAACCCTATTTTCTCTAAGTTGCTCCAGCACCTCAAAACCGTTTAGTTTCGGCACATTGATATCAAATATCAAAAGATCGAACGATTCGCCAAGTATAGTTTTGACGGCTTTTTTACCGCTTGAAAAGGACGATACTCTGTGATTTAGCGATTTTAGATACTCCTCTATCGAACTTCTAAGCATCATCTCGTCTTCCAAAAGAGCTATCTTCATGTTATCCCTTTAAATGTATAGATAAATATATTTTTACCCTCTTCAAATATTGTTTTTATATCCACTTGGTTTTCTTCGCAAATATCTTTGACGATATTTAACCCTAGTCCAAACCCTCCTCTAGCTTCATCCTCTCGGTAAAACCTATCAAAAAGCTTCTCTTTGTCTTTTATCTTTTCTCCATGATTTTCTATATAAAATACGACTTTGTCCGCCTCTTTATACAATTTTATGAAAATAGTACTATTTTCAAAAGAGTATTTTATAGCATTTGAGATATTGTTGTCACAAACTCTTTGCAACTTTGTTTCGTTAAACTCTATCTTGCGCCCATCCTCTATCTCAAAATCTATCTTCAAGGAGTTACCCAAAGCTACATCGTTAAAAAACTCTATCCTCTCTTTTAAAAAATCTGAAAAATCTATAACCTTTTTTTCATAAACCAACTCATTTTTTTTGACAAGATAACTCAAATCATTATAGATATTGTGAATGATTTTGATACCTGCTTCTATCTTGGTAAGATAGTGGTTTTTTTTATATTTTAGATTGTACAGCTCTATATTTACGAGTATAATACTAAGCGGCGTATTTATCTCGTGAATTGCGTTTTTAACAAATCTATCTTGCATATTTAGCAACTCTTCGGCCCTATTTTTCGCTACCTCAAGCATCTTTGTCTTATCTTGCACCTTTTTTTCAAGGGTTTTATTTAGATTTTTTATAGCTTCGGTCTTTTCTCTCATTTGAGTTATCATCTGGTTTGCGTATTTGGATATCTCTCTAAACTCTTTAAATATCAAATCCTCTCTGTCGATAATATCGTAATTTTGAAAAACGGTTTTAAACTTATTTTGAATATATCTTATATCCTTAGTTATCAAATAGGTCACATACCTATATATCAGCATACTGCCGATAAACAAAACAAGCGCAAACAAAAATATCTGAGTTATGTAGGCGTAAACTCTTTTTTTATACTCTTTTTCTCGCTTTTTCAAAACCTTTTGAACATCATCGAGATAGACTCCGCTTCCCACCATCCATCTCCATGGTTTATATGCCTTTGCGTAAGATATTTTTGGAGATAGTTTGTTGACTATGGGTTTGTTCCAAAAATATTTAACATATCCTCCGTCATCTTGTTTTGACACCTCTATCAATTCATATATGACCTTTTTACCGTTTGGGTCTTTGAAGTTTAAAAGATTTTTACCCGCATTTTGTTTCAAGATAGGATCGGCGATATTGACTCCGTCAAATGTGTAGATAAAGATATATCCCGTACCGTCCCTTTCGTTTCTCATATGTTCTATGGCTTCGACTATCTCTTTTTGAAGCTCTTTTTTACTCTTTCCCTCGGGATGATTTGCTTTGTATTTTATAAATCTCAAAGCCCTGTTGGTCTCTATCTTTATCAACTCTTTTTGACTCTTTAGATACTCCTCTTTTATCCTTTTAACATCCGAGATATACTCTATATAACTATTGTAAACCATAAGAGCCGTTAATAATACGGCAAACGACCCGGAAAAGAGTAGCGTGATGATATTTGCTTGATTGATACTTCTATCTTTAAAAAATCTTTCCAATTTTATCCACTCTTATAACTTTTTTAAATATAATACCAAATATTTTATTTGGAGCGTATAAAGTGTTTAGACTGCCTGCGGAGTGGGAGAAGCAAGATTCGATAATGCTTACTTTTCCACACTCAAAAAGCGACTGGATATACTGTTTGGACGAGATAGAAAAGACATATACCCAAATGATAAAAGCTATCTCAAGATACCAAAAATGCCTTGTCATATGTGATGATATCCAAAGAGTAAAAACTATACTAAAAGATATAGACAATCCAAATATAATCTACGCCCAAATACCCACAAACGATACTTGGATAAGAGATTACGGCGCCATTGACGTGTTTAACGACGACAAAATAATCTCGTACGATTTTATTTTTAACGGCTGGGGAGGCAAGTTTGAAGCCTCTCTTGATAATAGACTAAACAAAAGAGTTTATGAAAACAAGCTTTACAAAAACACTCTAAAAAGTATCGATTTTATACTAGAAGGCGGAAGCATAGACTCAAACGGAAAAGGGGTGCTTCTAACGACGACAAAATGCCTTTTAAATAACAATAGAAACAGCTCGCACTCCCAAAAAGAGATAGAAAATTTACTAAAAAAACTCTTTGGACTAAACCGTATATTGTGGCTTGAAAATGGCTATTTAGAAGGCGATGACACAGACTCTCATGTAGATACTTTAGCGAGATTTGTCGATGAAAAGAGCATAGTTTACACAAAATGTTACGACAAAAACGATAAACATTTCTTTGAGTTGGATAAAATGGAAAAAGAGCTTCAAAAAAGCGGTTTTAACCTCATCCCTCTACCGTTGCCGTCGGCTAAATTTTATAAAAACGAAAGATTGCCCGCAACTTATATAAACTTTCTTTTGCTAAACGACGCACTACTCGTACCCGTCTATAACGATGAAAAAGACAATGAAGTTTTGGAATTTTTTAAATCTTTTTATAAAAATCGTGATATAATTCCGATAGATTCAACAACACTCATCAAAGAACACGGTAGCATCCACTGCGCTACCATAAATAGATGGGCGACACTAAAAGGATAGATTTGACACTAGAGAGAAAAGCGACTATTGTTTCAAGCACCGTAGCTACCATACTTATACTTATAAAACTCACTATCGGCATCTTAAGCGGTTCGGTTTCAGTCCTCGCAAGCGCCATCGACTCCGTGCTTGACCTTATCGTCTCCGCTTTTAACCTCTTTGCTATCACAAAGGCTGAAGAGCCTGCAGATGAAGAGTTTAACTACGGAAGAGGCAAGATAGAAGCTCTTGCAGCGGTGATAGAAGGGACCGTTATCACGGTATCGGGTCTATATATATTTTACGAATCCATCAGAAAAGCTATCAAAAAAGAGACTGTCGAACTTTTAGGCGTTTCTATATGGGTGATGATAGCCTCTTTGGTACTAACCATAGGGTTGGTTATATTTTTAAATATGGTAGCAAAAAAGACAAACAACCTTGTTATTCGCTCAGACGCACTCCACTACAAAACAGACATCTATAGCAACGGAGCCATACTTCTTGCCCTTGTGCTTATAAAGATAACGGGTATTCAGATCATCGACTCCATTTTCGGAGTAGCCATAGCCATATATATCATTTACTCGGCTTACTCTATCATAAAAGAGGGTGTTTTAATGCTTTTGGATGTAGCTTTGGATAAAGAATTGGTTGAAAAGATACAAGACATCATCATCAGCGAAAACGGCGTAACCGACTACCACTTTTTAAAGACAAGAAGAAGCGGAAAAACAAACTTTGTGGATGTGCATGTGGTAATGACCCCCGATATATCTTTGGTTGAAGCTCACAATATCTCCGACAGCATAGAGGAGAAGATAAAAGAGTTGGATAAAGAGAGTGATTGGAGTATCACCATACATTTAGACCCGTATGACGACTCCGTGGAACATTAAGTACAAATCAATACAAAAATCCAAAAAGCCATAACGGAATTTTATTGCCGCTTCCTATCTCAAAATCATCGGATACTACATAACTATTTGGTATATCTTTTATCTGCTTAAAGCTTTTTTTAGCTCCGCCCACTTCAAAAATATACTTTTCATCCACTAAAAAATCTCCTTGTTTTGGTATATATAACTCGTAATCTTCCATCATAGAAGCAAAAAAACTCTCTCTTAAAGTTCCGATTTCACTATTGTTACAATATGCAAAATGTAAATTTGTATTATTTAGATAAATCTTTTCCGGTTTGGTTAAAATCTTGTCTTTTTTATTTGCACTTTTGCAAAGTCTTAAAATTTTTGCTTTTTGTAAAAAATCCAGATACATATAAAGCTCGCTATATTCGTTTTTATGCATATCAATATTTGATAGCAGTGTTTGCATATTTGGAGTATAAGGAGAACTTACACAGATAAACTCTATGAGTTTTTTAAATTTCTTAATTGTTGCATACCTTATATTTGTAATAGTCGGAATATCTACCTCTAAAACTATATTTATAGTCTCTTTTAGCTTCAAAAGATAAGATGAGCTATCTTTGTTTTGAAAATAAAACGGATAATATCCGATTTGCAGATACTCTTTAAAATCAGGCTCGATTGAAGGAAGCTCTATGTTTTGCAATATCTCATAAGCTATATCTACATGATTTTGGAGCATATCATCTAAAGTATATGTTTTAAAAGAAGTTTTATACTTAAACTCTAAAAACTCTCTAAAAGACAACCCCTTTACCTCTTTTTTCAAAAGCCTTCTACTTAAATCCGCCTTTGCATGATTTATAGATAAAGCACTACTACCGCTAATAATTACTCTCATATCTAAAATATCATAGATATTTTTTAACTCTTTTTCAAACTTTGGATATTTGTGTATTTCGTCTATTATAAGTAATTTTCCGCCGTTTTTATAAAATTCATGAGCTACATCAAACAAACTCTTGCTATCAAACCAATCGACACTAATATAAAGTTTTTTTGAATTTGGAAATTTATGCTCTTTTAGATACTGCAAAAGTGTTGTAGTTTTTCCGACTCCTCTTGCCCCAACTATTGCTAAAAGTTTTTCATCATTTATAAGCTCACCGTAAAAGTATCGTTTATATTTTGTTTTTATAGTTTTTAACAGTGCATTTTGAAACAATCTCAATCTATCTAACACAAGTAGCCTTTTATAGTTTTATCTATAAAAAAGTATATTATTATTATAGTTAAAACTATATTAATTATCAATACAAAACAAAGATAGTTTTGCCAAAATTATTATGATTTTACTCACTCCTCTTGGCAACAGCTTTGACATCCATCAAAAAATCTTTTTCCCCAGCGGTGCCTCATGCCTTTACCGGCAAGCTCGACCTCTATATGGTCAGCTTCATTTTTACTAACGATAACGCAAGAGTCGAAGTTTATCTTTAGATAGAAACTACCCTTCATAAAACCCACTCTACACACATGGATAAGTTCGTTTTTTACAAGTCCTAAAGAGTGGAGTCTTTGCTTCAACTCTTCGGGTAGGTCTATCTCTTTTATGATGGCTTTTTGCCCTTTTTCAAGTTCGCTTAATTTCATAACCGTATTATACCTAATATCCCATTAAAGCTAACATTTTATATGCGAAAAACGCCAAAAGCCAAGCTACAACATTTGGATATATAGTATAAAATGTCCTCCATGCCCACTGAGGTATCTCGGCATAAAATGTACTCATAGCCGCCAAACAAGGTGAATATGTCATGATGATAATGATAAGCGCTATAGCGGCTTTAAAATCTATATTTTCTTGCATCTTTTTAATAAGTCCGTTGCTTTTGCCGCTATCTCCTACCGCATATAGCGTGCCCATGGTCGATACTACCGTCTCTTTTGCGGCAAGCCCCGCTACAACCGATACGCTCATCCTCCAATCAAACCCTAAAGGTTTAAATATAGGGTTGATGGTTTTTCCTATCTGTCCTAGATAACTCTCGCCTAAAAGTTTAGCTTTTAGTTCATTTTGAAGCTCTTGTTTTTTTATTTGACTTGTAGCGGCGGTTATCTTTGCCTCATAATCTTTGATGATATTTGGATGATGAGGATAAGTGCTTAAAAACCAGATGATCATCGCCGCACCGGCTATAAAAGTTCCCGCCTTTTTCAAAAACATTTTTGTTTTTATCCATAAATCCATCGTTAAAGATTTGATAGAGGGAAATCTATACGGCGGTATCTCCATGACAAACGGTTCGGGCTCGCCTTTAAAAAGTACCGTTCTTAGTATCTTTGCCACTATAAGTCCCAAAACAGCGCCGCTAAGATAGATGGCAAACAAAACATTTCCCGGATTGTGCTCGGCAAAAAAGGCGGCTATCACCAAAACATATATAGGCAGTCTAGCTCCGCAACTCATAAATCCCAAAACAAGCATCGTTATGATCCTGTCTTTTGGATTTTTCAAAGTTCTTGCCGCCATATACGCCGGCACGGTACAACCAAAACCGCTTACCAAAGGTACAAAAGCTTTTCCCTGAAGCCCGAATCTCTTTAAAAATCCGTCCATCAAATATGCCGCTCTAGCCATATATCCCGTTTGTTCTAAAAGATTGATACCCAAAAAAAGCACCAAAATATTTGGCAAAAACATCACCACCGCACCCACGGCGGGTATGATACCTTCGGTCAAAAGAGAGTTAAAGTCGCCCTTAGGCAAAACGGATGAGAGATAGTTTGCGCTCTCACTAAATATTGAGTCTATCCACCCCATAGGTATATGCCCTAGCTCAAATGTAAGCTGAAAAAGTGCCCACATAAAAAACAAAAATATAGGAAATCCAAACAGCGGATGGATAAGGATATTGTCTATCTTTTCGCTAAGACTCTCTTCAATCTCGGGAAGCTTTAAACACTCCATTTGAAGATTGTGAGCGAGCGCGGCTCTTTCGTTTGACAGTATATCGGCCGTACTCTCCTCGTCAAACTCAGCTTCAAGATTTTTATACATCTTTTCAAGCATTTCATGAACTTCTATAAAGATAGGCAAATCGTGTATGATCTTATAAACTTGTTCATCTCTATCAAGAAGTCTTATAGCTATAAATCTAGCATACTTTTCGTCTTTAAAATGGGGGGATTTTTGCAGAGTTTTAGCAAGCTTTTCTATCCTAAGCTCTACTCTTTCATTGTAGTAAATCTTATTTTTATACTCTTTTTTTTCATAAGCCTCTATGATGGTATCGACTATCTTGTCAACCCCTCTGCCCTCTTTTGCCGAAGCCAAGATAACGGGTATCCCAAGAAGAGTCTCGAGCTTATCTTTGTCTATCTTTCCGCCTTTTTTCTCTATCTCGTCAACCATATTTACTATCAGTATCATCTTCTTTTGCATATCAAGAAGTTGCATAGTAAAGATAAGATTTCTAGAAAGAGTATTGGCGTCGACTATATTGACGAT
>JAADDL010000101.1 GCA_013153915.1 Campylobacterota bacterium | reverse complement strand
TACGGCACTTCTTATATTTTTTGCCGCCGAAGATAAATAACCTATCTTTATATAAGAAAGAGCCATTGCCATCAGTGAATTTAAAGGATAATTATCCGCTTCATACGACTTAATAAAATGTTTTATAGCAATATTATATTCTCCTATTTTTGCATACAGCAACCCTAAAGTCAATTCATTGTCAAAACTATTATTTTTCTCCAATCTATTTATAGCCGATAAATGATCCCCGAAAAACGTATCGATTTTTGAAGCCATATAGTTTCTCTCTTTCAGGTAGTAACCGGAAGTTAGATGCCTTATAGGTATCAATGACTCAAAATAGTATCTTTGATAATAATTTATCAAAGCCGCATAATATAAATACAAAGGCGAATCGGACTCATAAGGTAAATATACTTTTGCCAAGTTCAAATAGTAGCGAAAAAGCTTTTGATCTTTTATTTTGATAGCGCATACGGCACAATTAATCGCACTTACGCACCTATTTTGACCGTTGCTAATAGCTTTTTTAAAATATACCATTGCACCTTTATAATCTTTTTCTTTCATTTTGGCGACACCGATATTGTAGTTGGATATCGACTCATTAAAAGAGGCTATCTCTTTGTATATCTTTAAAGCGTTTTGCTTGTCTCCTTTTTTATATAAAATATTTGCTTTTTTAATAAGCCGTTCAATTTTTAAAGGTTCAAATCGTGCGGAATTACTCTCTTTTTCAGTTATATTTTGAGTTATTTGATTGACATCAAGATTACTATCTTCATCGTCGCTCTTTGATAGCAATATTATAGCGATGAGTATTATCGTCACTAAAACGACCGATGATACCGCTATGACGATAATCTTTTTTTTATTCTTTTTTTCGGGTACGTCATTTTGGTCTTGAACTACCTCTTCTTGCTCTTTATTCTCCTCTTCTCCCTCTTCAAGGATTATGATGTCATCTTGGTTCTCGGCCATTTTTTCTCATTGTTACAAATAGTTTTTCAAAACTTCCGGTATCTCTATAGTACCGTCCTTTTGCTGATAATTTTCCATGATAGCTATAAGAGTCCTTCCTACAGCCAAAGACGAACCGTTTAGCGTATGAACGAGTCTATTTTTCTTACCGTCTTTATACCTAATCTTAGCCCTTCTTGCTTGAAAATCTCTTGTATTTGATACGGAGCTTATCTCTCTATATTTTCCTTGTCCGGGTAACCAAACTTCAAGGTCTACGGTCTTAGTGGCGCCAAAACCCAAATCTCCACCGCACAGCATAACAAGCCTATGCGGAAGTTCTAAAGAGGTCAAAAGATCACTCGCACACTCTACCATCTTATCAAAAATCTCATCACTATCTTCGGGCTTTGTAATACTTACAAGCTCCACTTTGTCAAACTGATGTTGCCTTATCATGCCTCTTGTATCTTTTCCGGCACTTCCCGCCTCTTTTCTAAAACAAGCGGTGTATCCCGTCATCAAGATAGGCAACTGCTCCTCTTTTAGTATCTCGTCTCTATAAAGGTTGGTCAACGGCACTTCAGCCGTAGGTATGAGATATAGCTCTTCACCCTCTATCTTAAAAAGGTCATCGGCAAATTTAGGCAACTGTCCGGTTGAAAGCATGGACTCTTTGTTTACGATATACGGTACACAAACTTCATCAAATCCTCTTTTGGAGTTGAAATCCAACATATAGTTTATCAAAGCTCTCTCCAACTTGGCGGCACCGTTTTTCAAGACGGAAAATCTACTCTTGGCAAGCTTAACTCCTCTTTCAAAATCTATCCACTCAAGCCTCTCTCCAAGCTCCCAGTGCTCTTTAGGCTCAAAATCAAACTCTCTTGGCTCAAGCACTCTTTTTATCTCGATATTATCGTTTTCATCCTTGCCTTCAGGCACTTCGTCGTCGGGGATATTGGGAACGCTTAAAGCATACTCTTCCAACTCGCCCTCTAACTCTTTGACGATTTTTTGCTTGGACGCTATCTTTTGCTTATTTTCCTCAAGCTCCTTTTTTAAAGTGCTTATATCTTTTTTCTCTTTTAGATAGATGGGGAAAAGTTTACTCTTTTTGTTTTGTTCTGACTGCAACTCTTCAAGTTCGCTTCTTTTCTCTTTAAGGGCTATAAAAAGTCTTTTTAACTCTTTTAAAACCTCATCTTTTACACTCTTCTTTTTTAGCTTTTCGACAACACTATCAAAATCTTTTTGCAATCTTTTCAAATCCAACATCACAACACTCCTACGGCTTCTCTTATCTCTTCCATCTTGGCTGAAGCTATCTTTTTGGCTTTTTTAGCACCCTCAAGAAGTATATCTCTCACTTCATCTTTATGAGCGAGATAATACTCCCGCTTTTCTCTTGCCGGAGCAAAATAGTCCCATATCTTATCTTTCAATGTCGCTTTAAAGTGTCCGTAACCCTCTTTTCCGCTTTTATATCTCTCTTGCAACTCCAAAAGCTCGTCATCACTCATAAAAAGTTCGCAAAGTTTATAGACATTGCAATTCTCCCACTCTTTAGGCTCTTCAAGAGGCGTCGAATCCGTCACTATCTTTCCGGTTTGCTTTTTTAACTCTTTTAAAGTCGTAAATATATTGATGGTATTGCCGTAACTCTTACTCATCTTAGCGCCGTCCGTACCCGGTACCACCGCAACTTTTTCGTCCACTTTAAATGTCGGTATCTTAAGAGCGTTTTTGTGATCGTTGTTGAATTTAACGGCTATATCTCTGGTTATCTCCACATGCTGGACTTGGTCTTTGCCTACCGGTACAACTTCGGCGTCATACAAAAGTATATCCGCAGCCATCAAGACCGGATACGAAAAAAGGGCATGGTTTGCGGAGATACCTTTTGCCACTTTGTCTTTATAGCTATGGGCTCTTTCAAGAAGCCCCATAGGCGTATATGCCGAAAGTATCCAGTATAACTCAAGCACCTCTTTGACATCCGATTGCAACCAAAAAACACTCTTGTCGGGGTCTATACCCAAAGATAAAAAGCTTATAGCCGCATCCAAAGTGTTTTCCCTTAACGCTTGTGCGTCTTTCAAGGAGGTTAAAGCATGATAATTCGCTATAAATAAAAAAAGCTCATTCTCTCCTTGATATCTTAACATCTGCCTAATGGAGCCGAAATAGTTGCCAAGATGCAAAACTCCCGAAGGTTGAATACCCGTCAATACTCTCATAAAACAATTTCCTCAAATATAAAATTTGTAGATTATATCAAAATTAGATTTAATTTGCATTTACGACAATCTTACCCATAAGAAATATACGCTAATTATGGTAAAATACCTCATAAAAGTTTACACTTACCAAAACGGGAGAAAAAAGTGAAAAAAATTTTACTCTTATGTCTTAGCGCTATATTTCTTTTGGGCTCGTCCGTACACTCAAACGACAACAATGCCAGCGATATAGACAAGATAATAAAAAACATACCTACCGATTCTCCCGAATACTCTTTGAGCCTACTATATGTCAAAAAGATAAAAACTCTACAATTTAAAAAAGAGCCGTTTAAAGTAAACGACATAAAAGACGACTCTACATATATAAAATATTTTCACAAACTGGCAACTTATGTGGATTATCTCTCAAATTCTAAAAACCATATAGAAGAGTTAACCAAAAAGATGGATTTTCTCTCATCCTATAAAAAACCAACCGGACAGATAGAATATCTCTACTATAAAAAACTGATACAAATAGCAAAAGAGAAGCAAAAATATATCTCGGACAATATAAATATATGGCAAAAATCTCTCTATAAAAAACTATTTGATATAAAATTTGACAAAATAAAGAGTAAAGAGAAGATAGATGCTTACTTAAAACAGCTAAAGAGACTCGAAAAACAGATAGAACAACTTAAAATAGACTTAGAAAAGTGGAAGATAGCCGAAGACGAGAAAAAGGCGTCTCTAACATCAAAAGAGATCGATTTAAAGCTAAATAATAAACAAAAGATATATCGAAATATAGCGGATAACTACTTGATAATATTTTTTCAAAATATCAAAGATAAGGATAAAGAGGCGTTTAAAACGGAAACTTTGATAGAAAAATATACCCCGAAAAATACCAAAGCCTATAAAGAGTTGTTAAACTTTTACGAAAAAGAGAGATTTGGCAATACTCAGCTTATCTTAAACAAAACAACCGACGAGATAAAATTGACATTTCATAAGATTTGGAGCATATTAAACTATCCTCTTTTTAGCGTTGACAGCAAAGAGATATCTCTGATAAATTTCTTTATATTTATACTCTTTATCGTATTTGGCTCACTTATCGGAAAATATTATAAAAAAAGTATCTATTCCCTAAAAAGAAAACACGATATAAGCAACTCCACCATCACTATCCTTACAAACTTAGGATACTATCTTATCTTGCTGATAGCCGTTTTGCTGGCTTTAAAGTCCATAGGATTAGACCTTAGCTCTTTTACTATGATAGCGGGAGCTTTGTCGGTCGGTATAGGTTTCGGACTTCAAAATATCGTCTCAAATTTCGTATCGGGCATTATACTGATGTTTGAAAAAAGCATCAAGATAGGCGATTATATCCAGCTTGACGCCGACACCAGAGGCACGGTCGTGGATATAAAGATGAGATCCATCACCATAAGAACGAACGATAATATAGACTTAATAGTTCCAAATCAAAACTTTATACAAAACATAGTGACCAACTGGACTCTTAGCGACAACTCCAGAAGATTTAGGATACCTTTCGGGGTTTGTTACGGCACTACGGTTGAAGAGGTTGAAAAGACGGTTTTGGAAGCGCTTAAAAAATCCAAATTTCCGCACTACAAAATAGGAGATAAGAAACCTCAAGTGGTCTTTACCTCGATGGGCGATAGCAGTATCAACTTCGAACTATTCGTATGGGTTAAAGGAGAGTTGACTTTAAGACCTAGATTTACAACCTCGGAAGTTCTTAAAATCATCTATAAAGCACTAAATGACGCAAATATCAATATCCCATTCCCGCAACAAGATGTCTATATCAAAGAGTTTCCTCCTCTTGATATCAAAAACGATAAGTAGCTAGCGAAGATTTCACATATCGTCTCTTTTTAAATTTATTTCCAAAAAGTCTTTTGCCATTATAAGTTCACCCTTATAGTTTTGTCTTACTTCATCCTCGATAAGACTCAAAGGATACTTCCCTTCATCGTTAAATCTCGGGCTTATATGCGTAAGCGCAAGCTTTTTTACTCCGTATTTTTCAGCCGTTTTCCCTATATCGAAAGCGGTCGTATGCAAAACCTTTACTTTTAGATTTTCAAACACCTTTTTCGTATAGGTGCACTCATGTATCAAAAGGTCTAAATCCCTCAAATTTTCACCCAAAATCTCCGGCTCGCTATTGTCGCCCGCCACTATAACTCTTCTGCCCTTTATAGGTTTCAAAAGATACTCTTTTGCATGATACACTCTATCTCCCGTATCAACATCTTTACCTCTTTTTATCTTGCCGTACTCCTTTGAAGGCATCAAGCCGTCTTTTTTTAGTCTTTCAAAATCTATCTTGTCGCTTATATCATACTCTTTTATAAAAAAAGCGAAACTCTCCACGGAGTGCAAAAGAGGCAACACTTCTATCGAACATCTATCAAACTCAAAAGTTTGATACGCTTCAAATTCGATTATATTTAGTTTGTATCCTAGATTTTCCAAAGATATATCGATAATGCACTCCAATATCTTCTTTAGACCTTTTGGAGCGTAAATATTGAGGGTTTTTGTCCTTTTTGCCATCTTAAATGAGTTTATCAGCCCAAAAATTCCGTAGTAGTGGTCTCCGTGAAGATGCGTAATAAAGACATCTCTTAAACGACCGCTTTTAAAATCGCTTTTTAATATCTGAAATTGTGTAGCCTCTCCACAATCAAACAGTATCCATTCCCCGTCGTTTTCCATGCTAAAAGCCAAAGCCGACAAAGCTCTTTGCCTAGTAGGAGTTCCGGCGCTAGTACCGAAAAATACAAATCTCATCTTCTCTCCTTTTTGGAGTTTGACAACTTTGCCGCAAGGTATTTGGCGCTACTAAAACACCACTGCAGATTGTATCCGCCAAGCTCTCCGGTCGTCTCTAAAACTTCCCCGATAAAATATAGAGATTTTTCAAACTTACTCTCAAAATCATCAAGCTCTTTTAGCTTCACTCCGCCTTTGGTAACTTCGGCTTTATCGTATCCGAAATTTCCCGCAGGCGCAAACTTGTAGCTCTTCAATAACTCCAAAGCCTTTTTAGAGCTATTTAAAGGTTTATCCTCTAAAGAGTTTGCTTTTAAAAATTCTACGATAAATCTTTTTGGCAAAGGAAGGGCGTTTGACAACGCCTTTTTAGAGTTAAAAGCATGAAAGTCGGGTAAAAAATCTATCTTGACATCGCCCCTATCCCAATACAAAGACGCATTTAATATAGCGGGTCCGGTTACGCCTCTATGCGAAAACAAAATATCGTCACAAAAACTCTTGTTCGCCACGCTAACTTTTGCTCTAAAACAAACCCCGCTCAACCTCTTCATCCAAAACTGCTCTTTTTGCAAACTCAATCCTACCAAAGCGGGCTTCAAAGGCGTGATATCGTGTCCGAACTTTTTAGCTATCTTATACCCGGTATCGGTTGCTCCTAGTTTCTTGTAGCTCAAACCGCCGGTAGCTACCACCACCCTTTTTGCCATGATAACGCCTTTTGAAGTTTGAATCCTAAAGATATCTTTTGATTTTTCCACATCCTCTATGTCGGCTATAAACTTTTTCTGATTTAATTTTTTTATGACATCATCGGAACTATACGCAAAATATTGATTGTTTTTTACTTTTTGATATCCTATATCCTTAAAAAATCTCAAAAGCTCTCTATTTGTGTAAAAAGATAGCACTTTTTGAACAAAATCGTCACGATATAGATAGTTTTCCTTTGAGATATATTCGTTCGTAAAGTTGCATTTTCCGCCCCCGCTTACTTTTAATTTTAAGGGTATTTCACTCTTATCCACCAAGATATAGTCGCTATTTTTCATAAATTTAGCCAAAAACAACCCCGACGCTCCGGCTCCCAAGATAGCCGTATCGGTTTTTATCATGATATCTATCCTTTTTGTGTATCTTTATATTTTTTACTATTCTACTCAAACCCCGCTTATTTTAAAATATCTTTCTTTTTTGTCCTGCTAAAACACTCTTTAAAGATAGATGCGATTTTGCCGATATAAGGTTATGTTATTTATTTAAAAGGTAATGGTTTTTTATGGGAAAAAAGTCGCTTTTTTTATTTTTCGGTTTTATACTTATCGTCATAGCTACCGTTATTTTCGCTAGCAATGATGATTTCTTTATAGATAAAGCCACCATAAAAAGAGTTGAAAAAAAATACGGCTATTTTGCCAAAAATAGAGTTTTAGCCCTTGTAAAGATGATGAACTCCGTCAAATACGCCTCAGACTACACAAAACTCCAAAAAGTAAACAACTTTTTTAACAGAGTACCTTACCAATCGGACTGGAAAACATGGGGGGTAAAAGATTATTGGGCGACAAGACTTGAATTTTTAGGCAAAGATAGAGGAGATTGCGAAGATTACGCTATCGCCAAATACTTTACCCTCAAACAGTTGGGAATAAGTGAAAACAAGATGTATTTAACTTATGTAAAGGTTAAAAAGCTTAAAATTGCCCATATGGTTTTAACATACTTTAAAACAAAAAGGTCCGTCCCGCTGGTTTTGGATAATTACAATAAAAAAATCCTGCCCGCAACGCAACGAAGAGACCTTATCCCGATATACAGTTTTAACGCTAAGTCTCTATTTTTATCAAAACAAAGAGGCTTGGGTAAAGAGGTGCCTCAGGCATTTTCTCGAAATAAAAAATGGATACAACTCCTAAATGACATAAAAAGGAATAAAATATGACTCTCTTTAGACAAATCGCTATACTTTTTTCGATATTCATCATACTTGTTATAAGTTCGGTTATGTACCTCAATTTCAAATCCGCAAACGATTTTATACAAAACCAACTATACACCACTTCACAAGATACCGCTACTTCACTAGGTCTATCTTTAAGCATGGTTATCCCCGAGGATAACGATTTGTCTACTATGCAAACTATGATAAATGCGATATTTGACAGAGGCTATTACGAATCCATCATACTATACGATACAAAAGGAAAAGTTCTTATAGAGAATAAAAACAAATTAAAGGTCAAAGGTGTACCTCAATGGTTTATAGACAAAGTAAAACTAAATGTCCCTATAGCAAAAAGCCAAGTGATGGCGGGATGGATGCCTTACGGAACAATAGCGGTCAAAGTCCATAGCGGTTTGGCATATCAGCAACTATGGAAAATCTTTATAGATATCCTAAGAACGTTCGCTATCTTGGTATCTTTGGCTCTTTTAGCCTTATATATTCTGCTGAAGATAGTTTTAAAGCCTCTCGAAGGTGTAGAAAAACAGGCAAAAGCCATTATGGAAAACAATTTCATAGTCCAAGAAAAGTTACCTTTTACAACCGAGTTTAGACATGTCGTTATCGCGATGAATAAAATGGTAATGAAAGTAAAAGAGATATTCGAACATGAGGCGGCTCTTGTAAAAAAATACAATGATTTACTATATAAAGACCAAGATACAGGGATAGGCAATAGAAAATATTTTTTACTTAGATTATCGTCACTACTCGAACATGAAGATAATAAATCAAACGGAACCGTCGTAATCTTTGTCATAAACGGCTTTTTTGAAATCAAAAGAGCGGTCGAATACGAAAAATTGCATTCATACGTAAAAGAGATATGCAACCTTCTGCAAAATACAACTAAAGACATAGAAGAGAGAGTTGTAGCAAGACTTAAGGACGCCGAATTTTCCGTTATACTGCCGGATACGGACTATAAAAAAACAAAATCCATTATGGAAGATTTTATAGCTAAAGCCGAGAAAATAAAAAAAGAGACGGTCGGGGATTTTAAAAATCTTTTTATAGTAGGAGGTGCAACTTACTATAGCGAAAAAGATAATATTAAAAATATATTATCAAGAGCCGATTTCGCCATCTCTATAGCCAAGATGAAAAATGAATCTTTCGTTGAATTTCATAAAATGGAAAAAGAACCTCTACCTATAAAATCAGGAAAACAAGAGTGGTATAGATTTTTAAATGACGCTTTAAATAAAAACGGTATCAAATTGGCACTTCAATCCGTAAAAAATCTAGATACCAAAGAGAC
>JAADDL010000056.1 GCA_013153915.1 Campylobacterota bacterium | reverse complement strand
GTAGTTTGGTTTACTCTTTACGATAAAGACGGTACTATCCCCGATGAGCACTATAAAAAATACTACAAAAGAGTCTTTTCTAAGATAAAAAACAACTCATCCGTCGCCGTTTTCAAAGATTTGCCAAAAGGGAGATACGCCGTCAATATACTGCATGATGAAAATAAAAACGGCAAGATTGATAAAGGTTTGCTTTTGCCGACCGAGGGGGTTGGATTTAGCAACTATCAAACTATAAATATGTTCAATAAGCCAAATTTCAAGAAAGCTAGCTTTATGCTAGATAGGAACTTAAGTAAAAGAATAAAGGTTATATATTTTTGATTTCTTCTTTTTAAGTTTTTATTAAAATTTTATAAAATAGATACTTCCTTAAAAATTTTTATGCTAAAATATCTACTATTTTTTTAAAAGGAAGTAGTATGAGAGTTTTTATATCTCTGATTTTGTTCATATTTTTTGTCGGTTGCAACGGTGTAGATCCTCGACTTTACACCAACTCTTACAAAAGTACAACACGGCCATCGGTAGTGTTGCCGAAGTTGAAGCATCTTGTAAAAGATGAAAAGCACTATATATGTAAAGCGAAAATACCAAACATATATAGACCGAATACTTCAGCTATCATTACTTTTGATTTTAAAAATTTTCCAAACGCTATACATATAAAGTGTCAAGAGAAGGGATACTATTGGTGCGATGGCTCTTTTGGAGGCGGATACTATGAAGACGGTATAACCGTAAAAAACGATACGATATACCCATTAAAGCATGATGATGATACGGATGTAAAAATAAAATCAGTCAATAGCAACCATATTTTGGTTGATTTTAAGATAAATTCGAGTAGCAGAGTAGATCTGGATCTTGCCTGTGTGGATCCTCTCAAACAAGTCTCTAAAGTTGATAAGATAACCTCTTTTAAACCATCTCCGTATAGCGATAAAGTGCTTATGGCTAAATTGGATAAATTGTTAAAGTATGGACCCAGTCTTTGGAAATATAATGAGATAAAAAAATTGGTATCTTACGGGGTGTATATTTCAAAAAAAGATATAAGAAAATCTTTGGGTTTAGAGCTTATGAACGGATTTGATGATTATCCTATAGACTATAGGGTATTTCAGCTACTTAAAGTCAACAGCGGTATAAAAGATAGTGAGATATTTAGAGGTGTTTCCAAAGAGGAGAGAGATATTCTCGTAAAAAATGCTCTTGCATATGCGGTTTTTAGTTCAAGAGAGTATCGAAAAATGCAAGCTTACGCTTTTGCAAAATATTTTATAAAAATGGGAACCTTCTCCGACTCTATAAAAAAAGTGCTTTATGAGGAGTATCCAAACGGTGCATCTACCGAAGAGTTGCCTCAAGATCTTAAAAAAATGCTCTATAAAGCTGTATTTGAGCAAGACAAATACCACGGGGGTTTTGTTTTATATATAAAGAATTTTCCCAAAGATCCGTATGTTTCATACTATTTGAAAAAAAACATATTGAGTTCACATGCCAACAATACTCCATATATGAATCTGTTTTTGTTGAGACTTTTTCATTTAAGCCCTTATGAATTTAAAAAAAGACCCGGTAAGATATTTAAAAATTATAGATTTATTAATGATATGTACTCAAGTCATTACGGACCAAAGTTTGATCCGATACTCTCGAATGATTTTAAAGATGTAGAGGATGTTTTAAGAACCTTTCTGTCAAAAAATAAGCCCGATGTCTTAACGGCTAGTATTTATGATTTTTTACAAACTCTAAGGCTAGGCTCACGGGACTTGTCGAATGATCGTAAGATATTAAAGCAAATAAGAAGCTTCCCGAGAAAGAGGCTTTTGGCTATCTTAAATAGCAAAAATACGAGTCAAATCGCAAAGGCTGAAGAGTACCACTCCATTTTGGCAAAGATGATCAAAGAGGGAGACCATAGAGGAGCTATTTTTTATCTAAGAAAAGGAGCCAAAGGGGATGCTTCATTGATGATAAAGGCTTTGGAGAAAAATTTTGATGATGTTGCCAGACAGATAGCTCTGCAAAATATATCATTTGATTCGAAAGCCGTTTTGGATAGATTGATATCAATGAAAAAATATGATTTTATCTCTTTTTTGATTCGTCATAAAAAATTATCCAATAAATCTCTATCTTACGAAGTGTATAAGCTTTTAAAAGCAAATGACCCCAGAGCCGATAGAGTGGCCAAAGAGTTGTTTGCTTATGGTGTAAGTTCATATAAAACTATGAAAATAGCAAAAAGATATAACGATGAAAAGGTTATGAAAAAGATAGTCTCTATAGCAAATACAAGACAAAACAGAGAGTTGTTAAGCAGATATAAAAAAGAGCAAAAGTTGTTGGCTATAAAAAGAGCCAAAGAGGCAAAAGCTGCGAGATTGGCCGAACAAAGAAGGCAAGAGAGGCTAAGAAGAGCCTATCTAGCTAGAAAAAGAGTGGGTGATAAAGTATGTAAAGACGGCAGAGTGGCACTCTTTTTAAATATCACGATGAAAGGATATGTAGAGAGAGTTAGAGGAAATAGCATCCAAATTCGTATAGCAGATACGGAGGGGACAACTCCATACTATAACGGAGTTAGACTATATCCTGATAAAGTTATCTGGGATAATTACACAGAGTGGAGAAAATGTAGATAGCCAACTTATACGGTAGCCCACCTTTTTAACTCGGTTTTAAATCGTGGGCTATCAAGTATATCCGCATGAGTAGTGTCTTCAAACACCACTACTCTTGAGATATCGGCGATATTTTTTATAAGATTTTCACTTCTTTGAGCGGTGACGGTTCTATCGTTCAATACTAAAAATATCTCAACGGGAGCATTTACCTTTTTTATATATTTTAAAGAGTTAAATTTGTGTTTTAGTAGCAAAGAGATAGGGATAAAGGGGTATTTTTCTTTGGCTATATTTTCTATGGAATCGTATGGAGTGATGAGTAAGAGCTTTTTAACCTCTCTTTTAGATGCGAGATATACAGCCACTCCGCTCCCAAGACTTCGACCTACCAAGTAAACCTCTTTATCTTTTGCGTAAGTGTCATATATCTTTAAGCTATCTTTAAATATAGCCTCTTCAGACGGTTTCCCATCACTTAAAGCATTTCCTCGATAATTAAAAGCCACCACATCAAACTCTTCCAAATCATCACAATACTTTACAAATTCGGTCGCATCGTCGCTATTGCCGCCAAAATACATAAGGAGTTTATTTGAGCCGTTTTCTTTATAGACTCCGTCAAGCGCAGCCTCTTCGCTTACTAGTTGGACGCTTTTGCATTTTTTGCAATCCATCGTCGCTTTAGAGACTTTTTTGGGAACTATATCAAAGTTGAATATCTTGCTATCTTGCGTAAAGTATAGATACAAGATAGCAAGAAGATATATAAAAAGAAGCGATAAGAGGATATAAAACATCTATACTCTTATGATTCTCGCCGTATCGCCTTTTTTGAGATCTCCCTCATCCACCTCTATCCATAAAAAGGCAGGTTTGTTTAAAAGATTTGTCAGTATTGCGCTCGTACCGACCTTTTTACCCTTCAAATCGACACTATATCCATCCTTGTCGTAAGTTAGATTGACGGCAACAAATTCACTTTTTTTGGATCTTTTTTTATAATCCTCTCTCATTTTCGCATATACTATATCGTAGCTATCGTCAAGCCCCAACATTCTTTTTATGAGAGGAATCACATATAGTATGGTGGTGACGGCTGAGGAGTAAGGAAAACCGGGAAGCGCGAAGATGTACTTTTTGCCCACTCTGATGACTCGTATATGCATACCCGGTTTTATGACTACTCCGCTTATTAGCACTTCAGCTTCTATAGTGTTTAAAGCATCTTTCACAAAATCGTAATCCCCCACGCTAACTCCGCCGGTGGTTATGACTATATCGCTAAATTCCAACGCATTTAAAATAGCCTTTTTGATACTATCCAAATCATCTCCGACAACGCCCAAGTTGTGAGTTTTTGCTCCTGCTTTCTTTACGATAGCTTCTATGGTGTAGTGGTTTGTGCTTCGTATTTGAGAAATATTTGTTTGCTCCTCTCCGAGTTCCAGTATTTCGCTACCCGTAGCCAATACGGAAACGACAGGTTCTCTTTTTACCTCTACTTTGATGATATTAAGTCCCGCCATTACCCCTATCTCACCAAACTCTATAACGGTTCCTTTTTTGATAAGCACTTCACCTTTTTTGTAATTTTCACCCACGGGTCTAACGCTATAACCTTTGGGAACTTTCTCTTTTATAATGATATAATCCCCTTCCACCTCGACATTTTCTATGGGTATAAGGGTATCGGCACCCTTACTCATCAAAGAGCCGGTAAAAGTTTTTATACAAGTACCTTTGGTAACTTCTACGCTATTTGCCGTACCTGCGGGCAATTTGTCTATGATCTTTATCTTTCCGTCATCTTGGTCTTCGTATCTTATGGCATATCCGTCCATTCCCGAAGTTTCGTATTCGGGTGAGTTGCTTTTTGCCACTATATCGTTTGCCAAAACTCTACCCAAACTCTCACTCAAAAAGAGTTGTTCGCTAGAAACCTCTTCATTGAACGCATCTTTTAATATCTTAATAGACTCTTTAAAACTTATAAATCTTTTCACTTCTTTTCCCCTTCAAATAACAATCCGCTACCCTCTATCTCGTAGCTTCTCTCTTTTGCGTAAACTCTCTTGCCCTCTATCAAGTCATATTTCCAGATAGGCGCATTTGCTTTAAAATCCTCCACAAACTCCTCTATCATTTTAAGAGAAACTTTTCTTTGCGGAGATAGCACCGCAGAGATATATGAAGTCTTGTGGTTTGGCACATCTCCTTTTGAGTGAGCCATCAAGAGGTGAGCGCCCTTTTCTTTAGCTTTTTCTTGCCAAGAGTTGAACCACTCTTTTAAAATAGGCTCATATATATCAAAGCTAAGCCCGTCTATGCCGTTTTCATCCCTGACGATACCTACAAAATTGATAAAAGCGCCGTAATTTTTATCTTTAAATCGGTTATACCATCTTGTCAATATCTCTTCGACATTAAGAGGCCCCTCATAAATTTCAACCATTTTAAACTCCGTTTTTAATTTTCTTTACTCATTACATATAACTTCGTATAATCGCTACACTTATTAATGAAGTTGTACTGCTACTCTTGCAACTTCGTTGAACCGCTACGCTTATTAACGAAGTTGAATACAACCGCAAATCTAATTCGCTTCACTCATTACGATTTGCTTCAAGGCCCCGGTGGCTTTATATGTTCGCCACTTAATCCTTAGATTAAGGGCTTACATAACATAAAGCTACAGGATAACCGACCCGCACAAGAAGCAGTTCTTGTGCTTTGTTGTCGGTTATCCACCGCAAACAGGTGGCAAAAGAGATACTTTATCCTCTTTTGATAGAGGAGTATCAAGATCCTTGACTATCTTATCGTTTACCGAAACGGCACAGATCTTAAGCCACTTTTGCAACTCTTCGTCATCTTTGAAATACTCTTTCAACTCTCTTAAACTATTTACATCCACACTCATAGCTTCTCTAGCCATCGGACCTAAAAATTCCACTATCGCCATATTTACCCTTTTTTATTTTTATTATACCATTTTAGCTTTTTTAAGAAAAATTTTTACGCTTTTTCTCTCTTTTTCCCCTATTTTGTATGAAATCTTTTCGAGATACAGCTCCACCACCCCAAGAGGCAAGCCAAGTTTTTTAGCCTCTTTTTTCTTTATGTAGTAGGGTATTTTTATATTGCTTTTTAGAAATCTTTTTATCATTTTTTTATAAAATTCATCTTTGGAGTTGATACAAAAAAGTGCAAAAACAAACGGTAAACCCTCTTGCTTTTTCCACTCCTTTGCCAAGTCTATACACCTCTTGTTGCCTTTGGCGTACATTTGCAGCGCTTTGTTACCGATGACAACTTCCCCTTTGAGATTTAGTATCTTTTTTAAAATATTTGAGCTTTTAGACTCCGTATCCTCTTTGTCTTTGCCTTCGCATACAAAAACGCTTAGCACCTCTCCGTCGGCTACTATCCCGGCGTTAAGACACTTTTTGCCTCTGCTTTTTATGCTTGAGATAAATGCGGCACTCACCTTTCTTTTTAAAAAAAGTTCGGTTATGACGGCGGGATGAGACTTTTTGACCGCTCTTTTTAAGTAAGTGTGAGGCGATTTTTTGATAAAAAACTCAAAAGGCAAAAGATTGAGATACTCTATCTTTCCAAAAACCATATCACATAACCTTTACCAAAAGCTGAGCCAAGACTATGGCAAACACTAAAGATAAAGGATAGACGGCAGCATACGAGATAGAGGGATAATCCGACTTAGTCATGTTGTTTGCCATGGTTAAAGAGGGAGTCGAAGTCATGGAGCCGCTTAAGAGTCCAAGTATCGTCAAAAAGTTCATCTTTAAAACAAATCTGCAAAACATCGTCATAACAAATAGTGAAAAGATGAGCCCGAAAAGCGCTATATAGATAGGTAAAAAACCGTTATCACTTATAGCTTGGAGCAGGTATTTACCCGCATTCGTACCGATAGCAGCTATAAATATCAACTGTCCCAAGGTTTTCATCAAAGTTGTAGAGTGGGGAGACATTTGCCAAACGATAGGTCCTACTCGACCTATTCTTCCCAATATCAAAGCGGTTATGAGTATCCCTCCGACAAAACTCAGCTTTATATCTCCGACAACAGGGATGTGAAAAGGGATACTTCCAAGAAGTATGCCAAAAACGATACCCAAAGATATAGGCAAAAAGTCTGCGGCAGGGTATTTTTGCAAACTATTTCCTATGATTTGGGTCAATTTTTCTCCATACTTTCTAGGGGCTATCACATAGAGTTTATCTCCCAGCATCAAAGTCATATCCGGATACGGGTGTATGTCTATGCCGCTTCTTCTAACTCTCGTTATAACCGCTCCTAAGCTTTTTAACTCTTTTATATCGGCAATCTTTTTACCTACGATATTTTTTGAAGTGACTAAAAGCCTATAGACTTTCATATCATCATGGAAAGAAAAATCGCTTGCAACCTCTTCGCCTACGATAAGCCCGACATTTTCCAAATTCTCTTTTTTGCCAGAAACCCTTATGATGTCTCCGTAATGCAATGTTATATCTTTATCCACATCCTGCTGTTTTGCCGATTCTACCCTTTGGATGATAGTATCTGTCATCTTTTCAAGTTTTGACTTTTTGATACTCTCTTTTTTGAAGTTTTGATTTGTTATCTTGAAATTTTTCACTAAAACTTCAGGGTGTTTGCTTCTCTCCTCTTTTTCGTAATCCTCTATCTCTTTTTGTATGTCAACTCTAAATAAAATAGGTAAAAATCTTATAAAAAGCACCGTTGCGACTATGGCAAAAGGGTAAATCATACCAAAAAGCACCGACATAGAGGGGTCATCTTTTATCTCAAGTGCCGCAGCCAAAGAGGGTACGCTAGAGAGTGCTCCAGTAAATATGCCGTCTATGGCGGTAGAGGGGAGAGAGAAGTGTTTGGATGTAAGGGTGATGACAGAGAGTATCATCAAAAGCAAAGTGGCGGCTAAGATATTGAACTTGATACCTTCAGTTTTTATAGTTTCGAAAAAACCGGGACCCGACTGCAAGCCTACGGCATAGATAAATATAGCAAGTCCGAAAAATTTAAACTCCTCGGAGACCACAAGCCCGAAGTGCCCCGCTGCCAAAGCTACTATCAGCATGGCTGAAATATCGAGAGAAAAACCTTTTATCTTGATATTTCCGACCAAATATCCAAGAGAGATAATCAAAAAAAGATAAAAAATATCGCTATGTATCATTCGCTAAAACTTTATATAAAATTACGCAATTATACAATAAATAATCCAAGTTTTGATAAAATAACACATAAAAGACCATAAAAGGAAAAATATGCAAGTAGATAGAGATAAAGCTTTAGAACTTTTAAAGGAGTATAACGACAACGACTCTCTTGTCAAGCATGGGCTTGCGGTCGAAAGCGCTATGAGACATTTTGCTAAAAAATTCGGTGAAGATGAAGAACTTTGGGGCGTTGTAGGGCTTTTGCACGATCTTGACTACGGCAAATATCCTAATCAGCACTGCTATAAAGCCAAAGAGATTCTTAAAGAGAGAGGTTATGACGATGTGATTATTAGAGCGATGATGAGTCACGCTTACGGTATTTGTACCGATGTGGAGCCAAAAAGCCTTATGGAAAAGACTCTTTACGCGGTAGATGAACTAACGGGGCTTGTGAGTGCTTGCGTGTATGTCAGACCCTCAAAAAGCATACTTGATCTTACTCCCAAATCGGTAAAAAAGAAGTGGAAACAAAAGTCTTTTGCCGCCGGCGTGGATAGAGAGACCATACAAAAAGGAGCCGATATGCTCGGGATGGATCTAAATGAACTTATAAGCGAAGTTATAGAGGGCATGAAAAAGGATGCCGAAGCCCTCGGACTCAAAGGAGAGTTGTAGTGAAGATACTAGTAACCGGTACGGCAGGTTTTATAGGTAGCCATTTGGCTCTGAAACTTCTTGAAAGAGGCGACGAAGTGGTCGGACTTGATAATATAAACGACTACTACGACCAAAATGTCAAGTATGGACGACTCCAAAGAACGGGCATCATAAACGATATAAAAGAAGGCAAAGATATACCCGAAAATAAACTTATAACTTCAAAGAGTATGCCAAATTATAGATTTATAAAGGCTAATCTGGAAGATAGAGAGACTCTGGAAAAACTTTTCAAAGAGGAGAAATTCGATAAGGTTTGCAACTTAGCGGCACAAGCCGGAGTGAGATACTCGTTGACCAATCCGCACGCTTATGTAGATAGCAATATAGTGGGATTTGTAAATATTTTGGAGTGTTGTAGGCACAATGGGGTAAAAGCTCTTAGTTATGCCAGTAGCTCCAGCGTTTACGGACTCAATGAAAATCAACCCTTTAGCACGAAAGACAATGTAGACCACCCTATCAGTCTATATGCCGCAAGTAAAAAATCAAACGAGCTTATGGCTCATGTTTACTCTCATCTATATGGATTGCCGACAACGGGCTTGAGATTTTTTACGGTTTACGGACCTTGGGGCAGACCCGATATGGCTCTATTTTTATTTACAAAAGCTATCATAGAGGATAGACCTATAGATGTGTTTAACTACGGAGAGATGCAAAGAGACTTTACTTACATCGACGATATAGTCAACGGAGTGATAAAAGTCATAGACAATCCTCCAAAAGGAGACCCCTCTTGGAGCGGAAAAGACCCAGATCCTAGTAGTTCCAAAGC
>JAADDL010000128.1 GCA_013153915.1 Campylobacterota bacterium | reverse complement strand
ACATCCCTATGGGATTTGAAACGTTCGACTGGTGATATAATAGCTCCGTGTTGTCAAATAATAAAACATCCCTATGGGATTTGAAACATGTTTCACCTAAAAATATATTCCTATATTTTCCAGATAATAAAACATCCCTATGGGATTTGAAACCTTTTCTTAGGTCAAACTCTAAAGCGAAATTTGTATCATAATAAAACATCCCTATGGGATTTGAAATTTGGTTTTGCCGAGCCCTAACTTTATTTCTTCGGTCTAAAAACTTTTATCACATCCTCGTTGCACTCTATGTATGGTCCTTCTATGAGGTCTATGCAGTATGGGATGGCGGGAAATACGGCATCTAGGCACTCTCTTATGCTTTTTGGTTTGCCGGGTAGGTTGACTATGAGGGTTTTTCCTCTTATGCCCGCCGTTTGTCTTGAGAGTATCGCCGTGGGTACATACTTTAGGCTTACTTGTCTCATAAGTTCACCAAATCCGGGCATCATTTTCTCACATACCGCCTCGGTAGCTTCTGGAGTGACATCTCTTTTTGCCGGACCCGTACCGCCTGTGGTGACGATGAGGCAGCACTCCTCTTTGTCCGCCATTTCGATGATGGTTTTTTCTATGATTTGTTGCTCGTCGGGTATGACTTGATATATCTCAGTCCATGGACTTTTTATATATTCATCCAATGTATCGGATATGGCTTTTCCCGATATATCCTCGTATATACCCTCGCTAGCTCTATCCGAAGCCGTTATGATACCTATCTTTATCTCTAAACTCATAGTATGTGTCCCCCTTTGTTTATATAGTGTATTGTCGTAAAATCTTTGAAAAATTCAAACGCTTTTTGAGCGTCTATTATCTTGTCAAGTTTGCCAAGATACACCTCTATCTTTATACCTTTGTCTAAAACGTTTTTTATCTTTTGTTTATCCCAAGTATAGTTGAGTAAAGTTTCAAGTTGGCTTGCCGAGCCTTCGGTTTTATATTTCGTTATATCCGTATCTCTTGGAAAAACGGCGTTTTTATAGAAGTTTTCAAGGTACTTTTGTCTGTTTTTCTCAAAAGATACAAGTTGCAACTTTTTAAATCTCTCATCTTTATCTTGAAAAAAGGCGGGAGAAAATAACTGAACTCTATCTACTCTATTTAATGAATATAGGGCAAATTCAAAAGCCATGATAGCGCCGTAGCTAAAACCGCTTACGCAAAAGTCCTCATCAGCCAAAAAATCTTTAAAAAGTTCACTCTCGTTTTTAAAGCTAAAACCGCTAAAAAACTTCATTGATTATCTCTTTTAGCTCTTCTTTCGTTATTATCTCATATTTTAAGATATGCTCTTTTATCTTCTCTAAAACCGCGGAGTAGCCCTCTAAAAACTTTTTAACTTCTCCTTTGGCTTCTTCTAAGATATTTGAGGCGTCTAGTTTGTTGGGATAGAGTGTATTGCCCATGCCGTATTTTTCTATCATGATATCGGCTAAGTCTTTTGCTTTTTGCAAATCGTTTATAGAGTTTGAAAATCTATCTTGATAAAATATCTCCGTAGCGACGATACCCGAGAGATACACCTTTATCTTGGATATCATTTCGCTTTTAGACTCTATCTCCTTATCCACGTCTTTGATGCCGTCACTGATGATGGATACTTTGTCAAATTTCAAATCAAACCAGTAAGCGCTCAAAGCCTTTGCGGCTTGATACAAGGCTTGTATCTCTTTTTCCCTTTCCGAGAAACTAAGTATCTTTTTTTTGCCGAGCAACACCTTGTCCCTAACCGCGTAAAAATCACTCTCCTCTATGATATACGAGCCCCTTTTTAGTGCGTTTATCGCCGCTTCGTTGACGAGCGTAGAGAGTGCCGCACCGCTAAAACCGACCGTGATATCGGCTATATTTTTTGTATTGACATTGTGTTTTTTGTTTTTTAGATATATGTTGATGATAGCTTCTCTCTCCTCTTTGTCGGGCAAAGATACGAAAACTCTCCTATCAAATCTACCTGATCTTAAAAGCGCTTCGTCAAGCACCTCTATCTTGTTGGTGGCGGCTATGACTATCACGCCCGAGCTATCCTCAAAACCGTCCATTTCGGAAAGTAGCTGATTTAGCGTGGATTCTCTTTCGTCGTTTCTAAAGTTGCCTCTTGCTTTTCCCACGGCGTCTATCTCATCTATGAAGATGATGGAGGGGGCGTACTTTTTGGCATAAGCAAATAGCTCTCTTACTCTCTTTGCTCCGATACCTACATATATCTGCACGAAAGATGAGCCGCTTTGGTAAAAAAACGGTACATTCGCTTCACCCGCAACGGCTTTTGCTATCATAGTTTTACCGACACCCGGAGGTCCTACAAGTAGCACTCCTTTTGGTAGTTTGATGCCGAAATTTTTATATTTTACGGGATTTTTCAAAAAATCAACTATCTCTTGAAGCTCCTCTTTGACTTCTCCGATACCCGCAACATCTTTGAAAGTTATATCCGATATCGCCGGTTTTATAGGCGTACTCATAAAGTTTTCCAAGTCTAAAGCGCTTTGTTTGTTTCTCTCTTTGTCAATCTTTTCAAAATTTTTCAAATCTTTTTTTCTAAGATACAAGATGAAAGCGAATATCATCAAAAAGAGTATGATACCGCTTAAAAGATCATCCAAAAATGTGCTTTGCTCCTTTATGGAGACCGGTACTTTTGAGACAAGTTTTTTTATATCTACTCCGTCTTTTACTATCTTATATCTTTTTCCGCTTGTTGTCTCTATGATGAGTTGATTGTTTTGTATTTGCGCGGATTTTATGTTGCCGTTTGAAAGTAGCTCTTGGTATGTCTCTTGGTCTATAAAAGTCGCTCGGTTTCTATAATACCCAAAAGCAAGTAGCGCCAAAACCACCACAAGCGCCGATAGAGAGTATATAAGCTTTTTGTTTTTAAAATATTGCATAGTTTGCATCCTCTTTTACCTCATAATCTTTTATTTCTACCCATTTTTTGTCGATATCTTTATCGCTTTTTATAAAGATTTTATTGTAGTACTGGTCGTAACCGATAAAATATCCGCCCTTTTTCTCCTCTATTAGTATCAAAAGAGGGTCATTTTTATCTTTTCTAAAATTATAGTTTTTTTTCGCAATTAAATCAACCACTCTCTTGTGTCTTTTTTTAGCTACATCTCCCCTTATCTCATCTTTTAGCGTCAAAGAGTGGGTATTGTCTCTTTTGCTGTATGTAAAGCAGTGGATATGGGTCAGAGGCAACTCTTTTAGTTTTTCGTATCCGTCCTCAAACCTCTCTTTTGTTTCTCCGGGATGTCCGACGATAAAGTCCGTCCCCAAAGCAAACCCTTTTTGAGAGAGACGCCAAAGCAACTCTTTGTCTTTTTCGTAGATATTTCTTCTTCTCATAAGTCTTAACATCTCTTTGTTTGTATGCTGAAGCGCTATATGCAGATGTCTTTCAAGCCACTCTTCGTCAACTATCTCCATAAAGTCGTCATCTATCTGCACGGGTTCTATGCTACCTAGTCTTATCCTTTTGACGCCTCTTATCTTTGATATATTTTTTAAAAGCTTTCCAAGACTTGTGCCTTTGTCTTTGCCGTAACTTCCTATATTTGTCCCCGTGAGGATAAACTCTCCATAGCCGTTTGACGCCAATATCTCCACCTGTTTTAGTATCTTGTCCTCATCTTGACTTCTTGCGTTGCCCCTGACAAAAGGTATGATGCAGTAACTGCACCTAAAATCACACCCCTCTTGTATCTTGATAAAAGCTCTATTTTTCCCCTCAAAGTCATAAACTATGCTTTTTTCTACCGATTTTAAGTCGCCTATATCGTAAAATCTACCCTCATTTTTTAGCAAAGAGTTTATATTCTCTTTTTCGGAGTGTCCGAAAACTCCGTAAACTCTCCCTTTTTCAAATAACTCTTTCCCTCTGCTGATAGCCCCGCACCCCGCAAATATAACCTTTTTGTTTAGCTTGGATACTTTTGATATATAGTTTCTTGCCGTAGCGTCTGCGGAGTTGGTAACCGTACAAGAGTTGACGACAATGATATCGGCATCTTTTTCATCTTTTGCAAGTTTAAAATCTCTCAGATTTTCCATCATGATTTGAGTGTCGTATATGTTTGTGCGACACCCGAAGGTTTTAAAAAAGACTTTTTGCAACCTAGCTGTCCTTTAGTGCGGCAAGCACGGTATCTTTGTCGATATCATCGGCTATTTTGTAGTCGCCTATATGGTTTAAGAGTATAAATTTTATCTTTTTATCGCTACTTTTCTTATCGAGAAAAAACGAGTCGTAAAAACTCTCTATATTTTCTATGGGATAATTTGTCGGCAAATCGTATCTTTTTAAAACATTCAAAACTCTATCGTACTCGCTTTTATCCAAAAGTCCCAATCTCATAGCCAAATTGTTCGCCAAAACCATACCTATCGCTACGGCTTCACCGTGTAAAAAGCTTTTATAGTTAGTTTCGTTTTCTATAACATGGGCAAAAGTGTGTCCGTAGTTTAGTACGGCTCTAACTCCCGCTTCCTTTTCATCTTGAGAAACTACTCTGGCTTTTATTTCGATACATTTTTTTATCGCTTGGATGAGATTTTCTTCTTTGTTTAAGTCATTTTTTTCGAGCCATTCGAAGAAATCTTTATCAAATGTCAAAGCCATCTTGACTATCTCGGCTACTCCCGCACTAAACTCTCTTTTGGGAAGAGTTTTCAAAAAAGTAGTTTCGCAATATACCGCTTTTGGCTGATAAAACGAACCTATAAGATTTTTGCCGAAGCGATTATTGACTCCCGTTTTTCCGCCCACGCTTGCGTCTACTTGAGAGAGTAGGGTGGTGGGTATCTGTATGAAATCTATCCCTCTTAAAAATATTGAAGCCGCAAATCCCGTCATATCTCCTATAACTCCGCCTCCAAATGCTATGAGGAGAGATTTTCTATCTAGTCTATGTTCGTTGAGTCTATCTAGGATATATGATATCGTATCTAAATTTTTATACTCCTCTCCGTCGGGAACCGTTACGATATACAACTCTTTTGCGCTTAGCTTATTAAGTAGCGTTTTTAAGTGAAGCCCCGATACCTTGGGATTGGTTACGATAGCTACTTTTGAGTCGTATTTGATACTTTCAAGTTCGTTGATGTATATATCGTAGCTTTTGTCTATATTTTTATTGAGGTCTATATGTACTTTCATGGATTATCCTTCCGTTTTTTCGTCGCCTATAGGCATAAAGACTTGATGGAGATTTTCAAGTTTGTAGTAGAGTTTTTGAAAATTTGTCGTAAACAAAGAGAGTATGTTAGTATTTTTAACATCTTCGTCAAACGGGACGAAATCAAGAACATCATCTCTGTTTTCAAGCTCCATTATGGGGTTATTTTTGGGTTTTATGATATTTAAGTGTCTATTGAACATTGCGGCTAAATTTTTAAAGTGCTGTATAAGCTCTTCATTTTCATTTGAGTTGTCAGGGTCATAGTCGTAAAGCTCGATATCAAGTCCGAGTTGAGACGATATATCGAAAATTGCGGCTGTCAATTTTTCTATCTCAAATGAGTTTTGCGGCAATACAACGCTACTTTTTATCTTACTAAAGTCATATTTTCCCACTTTGTATATAGGGATTTTCGCATCGTATAGGTCTGATTTGTACTTTTTAAATATCTTATTGTTCGTTATCATAAGCCCGATATGGGCTATCTTTAAGTCATCTTTTAAAACTTCTCTAAAATCGCTCTTTTCGTACTCTATAAATACTTTTGTGGAGCCTTTGTCATACTCCTTTATCTTGTCGAAACATTTTGAAAATGTGGGATTTATAACTTTTATGATAAGTTTTTGGTTGTTTAGCATGGTGTGAAGCAATAGGGCGGTATTTACCATCTCTTCGATATCTTTTTCACAAGAAAACAGCATATCTATAAGTATGTAAATATTTTTTCCGTACGGTGAGGGAAATGAGCCTAGTTCTTGCTTTATGCTTATATTTACACCTCTAAGGATATTCGGGTCGCCTATCACGAGAAGCACATCGTTTGGCAGTATCATAGTAGATCTATCGGGAAGTATCAAAGAGTTGGCTCTATATATGGCGGCTATTTTCCAATCCCTTTGCCTTATGGCAAATATATGTCTATACACATAAGGACTTCCAAAAGGTACGCTTATCTCCATAATCTCACCGATACCGAGCCCCACATTTTGAGCTACGACGGAGACATTCGGTAAAAAGTCAAACAGTCTTGATGTGAGTATCTCTCCTGCGTTTAAAAGAGTGAGATGATTATCCTTATCTTTTAGTCTCCAATTATCAAGCATGATGATGTGTATATCCTTGCTTAAAAGTCGGATATTTTTATATGTCTCTTCGGCGTCTATCTTTTTTTTGACTATGATAAAAACTTCGGTTATATTATCGCTAAAGACGGATCTTAGTTTCGAAAAACTTGTAGGGTCAAACTTGTAGTATTTTATATGCGGATCGTTTGTATTCACTTTTGTTTTATCGTTATAGTAAACGATTTTATAGTTGTTGTCGGATGAAGTATCGGCGCAAACTCTTTCTAAAAATTGTTTTGCTACAATACCGTCGGCTATTATTAGTATCTCTTTCATTTTAATATTATAGCTAAAATTGTTTTGTAGGAAGTTTAATGGATTTTAAAATAGACAATATCGACGGTAACGCAAGGGCTTGTACGATAAAAACGGCTCATAGCACCATACAGACTCCGGTTTTTATGCCGGTAGGCACGGTTGGAGCCGTCAAATCTCTTGATAGTTTTGATATGACTGAGCATTTAGATAGCAAGATAATACTCGCAAATACTTATCATATGTATCTAAGACCGGGTGCGGATACGGTAAAGAGGTTTGGAGGTTTGCACGGGTTTACGAAGTTTGATAGAAGCTTTTTGACAGATAGCGGCGGATTTCAAGCTTTTTCTTTGAGTAATATCTCAAAAGCAGACCATAACGGCATAAAGTTTAAAAGCCATATAGACGGTTCTTCTCACTATTTTACGCCCGAAAAGGTGCTGGATATCGAGTATGCTTTAAATAGTGATATTATGATGATACTTGATGATTTGGTGGCACTGCCCGCTACTAAAGAGAGGATTAAGCTCTCCATTCAGAGAACTTACGAATGGGCTAAGAGGTCTATAGAGTATCATAAAAAGATGAAGGCTATCGAAGAAAACTCCGAGCAAAATATCTTTGCCATCATCCAAGGGGGAACGAATAAGGAGTTTAGAAAAATTTCGGCTGAAGGGCTTGTGGGGCTGGAGGATTTTGACGGATATGCCATAGGCGGACTTAGTGTGGGCGAGAGCAATGAAGAGATGTATGATATAGTAGAGTTTACTACGCCTTTGATGCCAAAAGATAAGCCGAGATATTTGATGGGTGTCGGCACGCCTGAGGATTTGGTGGAAAACATCCAAAGAGGGGTGGATATGTTTGATTGTGTTATGCCGACTAGAAACGCTAGAAACGGGACCCTTTTTACAAGCTACGGAAAAGTCAATATAAAGTCCTCAAGATACAAATTGAGCGATGAGCCTATAGATAAAGAGTGTGAGTGTTATACTTGCAAAAGGTACTCTTTGGGATATATGCACCATCTTTTTAGAGCAAAAGAGCTGACATATTTCAGACTTGCCTCATTGCACAATCTTTTTTACTATAAAACTATAATGAAAAATGCAAGAAAGTCGATATTGGATAATAAGTTCTTGGATTTTAAGAAAAGTTTTTACTCAAAAAGGATGGTATGAAGTCCATAAAATTACAAAAAGGATGATTGATGCTAAAAACCATAAAGGCAAAACTTATGGCTACCACTTTGGTATTCTTTATTGCAGGGTCAATTGTATTGATACTGTTTATTTCTCATAACTCAAATATGATATTAAAAAATTCTACATCTCAAAATATTGAAACTTTAGGTGATGCCATATTTGTTGGTATTCGAACTAGTATGAATATGGGTGATCCCAAAGTGGTAGAGCATACATTAAATACCATAAAAAAGATCGACGGCATAGATGAAGTAGCAATATTTAAATCAAAACAGGTTATTAACACTTTTGGTTTAAAAGATAAATTTAGAGTTACTCCTTTGGTTGCGGAAGTTTTTAGAAATAAAAAAGATATGATATTGGAGAAAAACGATAAGAGCCACTATCTAAAACTTTTAAAACCTCTTATCGCCACCGATGAGTGTATAGGATGTCATGTGGGCTCCAAAAGGGGTGATGTATTGGGGGTTATGGATCTTAAACTATCTCTTAAAAAGAGCGATAAAGAGATTGAAGATTTTAATTATATGTTAATGGTAAGCCTTATAGGTGCATCTTTGCTGTTGGTTGCCGGATTTTTATTTTTCTTCAAAAAAGAGATACTGAAACCTTTACACTTTTTAACCGAAAGAGTCAAAGATATAGCAACTGGCGATGGAGACTTGACAAAGAGATTGCATTTTGTAAAAGAGGATGAATTGGCTGAGGCGGGAAGATGGATAGATACATTTATAGATAAAGTTCAAGCTTCAATCATTGAGGCCAAAAATTCTAGCCTCAAAAACCTTGCTTTGTCAGATAAACTTAACGACAATGCAACAGTAGTTGTTAAGAAAATACATGAAAATCTATCTCTTGTAAAAGAGGCAAACGGAATGGGTGAGGATATGAAAAATATTCTTGAAGATTCTGTGGTGAGTGCACAAAAAAGCAAAGAAGATGTTGAAAAAGCCGATGAAAAATTGGAAAAAGTTAGAGACAGTATAAATAATATAGCCGAAAAGATGCAGATAGAATCACAAGCTGGTATCGAGCTTGCCGAGAGAATAAGAGAGTTAAATAAAACCGCCGAAGATACTAAAGCGGTGCTTAGCAAGATATCCGATATCTCCGATCAAACAAATCTTTTGGCGCTTAACGCCGCCATAGAAGCGGCTCGTGCGGGTGAACACGGCAGAGGGTTTGCAGTAGTTGCCGACGAAGTTAGAAAGCTCGCCGAACAGACTCAAAAGTCACTTCTTGAGATAGATGCTACTACAAATCTAATGGTACAAGAGATAGCAAATACCAGTGATGCTATCAGTAAAAATGCTCAAAGCATAGAGAAATTGACAAATGATGCTATCTTGACAAACGAAGAGGTTGATGAAACTTCAAAAGTCGTCAGAAACGCTCAAAAAGTTTCCGAAAAATCTTTAAAAGAGTCTATAGAGCTTGCTAAGAATGTCGAAAAGATACTCGATAAGATAGATGGCATATACAATTCTTCAAATGAGAGTATTGAGGTCGTCGATGAAATCAAAGATATAGCCGACCAATTAAAAAGCACGGCTGAAGATCTAAATAATAAGCTAAACAGTTTTAAAACGGAGTAGGAGAGGGCTTTAAAGCCTAATCCTTACCGATTTT
>JAADDL010000140.1 GCA_013153915.1 Campylobacterota bacterium | reverse complement strand
ATTTTTGATACCTTCCCAATGTTTATATGTGATATTATTGTAAAAATCGAATTTGCCTATAGTGTTATACATAGTTAACAATCCGCCATAATATTTTGCTCCGCTGAAGAAGGCTCTTCCTTTTTTGTAGGTATTGTCGCACCAAGCGTTAAAAATGATCTTATTTAGCGGGTTTATGATGTATGTATGTCTAAAAGATGCAGTATCCGTTATGTATGTATCTCTAAGATTTTTATATCCTTCCGCGTCAAAGTAGATGGTATCTTTGCTGGCCGTTCTGCCTATCAAAAAAGATGTTGTAAAGTTTGTACCGTTATAAATGATCTTCGTATCGATAGAGACTTTTCTCTCTTTGTCGGGATCTGTTTGTTGATGATATATGACTCTATTTTGAAAGAGTGTTTGCATGCTTGGTGTCGTCTCTCCGACAAAAGCAAAAGTTTTACTGACCCATTTGCCGCTATTGTAGATATATCCTATCCTTCCGGATAGCGTGTTGTAATCTTTTATTTTTCCATTTTCATATGTTTTATCATATTTGATGGAGGCTGTTAGCATTTTTGAATTGTCTATGAGGTAACTGTTTTCTATAAAACCCGATAGTATCAACTCTCTACTATAATCTATGGAGTTTGGTATCTCTATGTCGCCTCTTCTCATCTCTTTGATATTAAAATATTTATATCTGCTTTGAACGCCTACGATAAGTTTGTTTTTTTCCGTTTTAAAAGTTTTATATACTTGGGCGTCACTTACCTTTTCGTTTATCTTTGTGCGAGCGTCAGGATAGTAGTACAAGTATGGGTATGTGGATAAAGGTATGACTCCAAGGTATGTTTTTGAAGATATGTAGTGATCCGTTCTATCTTGTGAGTAGTTTATGAAAGCTTTTAGAGTATCGTTTTTATAATAAACTCCTGTATAAAAATAGTCATAATCGGTGTAGTTTTGCTTCGGATCGAAGTTGATAGTACTCCCTATGAAGTTATCCAAAGAGCCTTTGCTGGCTTGCATCTCAAATCTAAAATTGTTTTTTTGAATCTCTCCGTAAAAGTTTGTTATATCTTTATTTCTTGATAGGGAGTTATTTTCGTAGTAAACCTTCTCTCTTTTTGAGTTTCTGCTGTTTAGATAGACAAGGTATGAAAAATTTTGTAGATTTTTAGCGCTATATCCGTAAGCCTCTTTTGTTCCGTAGCTACCTGCTTGGACGCCTATAAGATCGGTGTTTTCTCTTTTTGGGTCTTTTGTGTAACACTTTATGACTACCCAAGCCGCTGGTATGCCTAATGTTTGAGACGGCACCCCTAGATAAACTTCTATGTGGTCGATATACCCCATACTCATTTGTCCGAAAAGCTTGAGAGTATTTCCGCTAAACGGGGTTATCAGCTCTCTATCGTTGATATAAACTCTTATAGCATCTGCCGGTTCGGGCTGATAAGGGTGATAAAACGGACTCGTCATGCCGCCGTTATCTTCGTTGTATCTTAAAAAAGGTATCTTGTCTATTATATCTTTTAGATAGTGTATATTCATCCTATCAAGATCTTGTCTGGTATAAACGATCAAAAATCCCGCACTTTCTTGCTTTGTTTTGTTAGATAGATCCGCTTTTTGGGCAAAATCGCTTAATAAAGAAGAGAGATTTTCTTGAGCAAATATAGGAGCGAGGATAAATAAAAAAAGCAGAAAAATCTTTTTCATTATTAACTAAAACCGTCCTTTGTTAAATAATAATTAATATTTATTGTAATATTTTATCGCAACAATAATTAATTATTATTAAAATCGTCAATTTTTTGTAATTTTTAACCTATATTTTCCTCATAAGCTTCAAAAAGGTAATACATGGCAAATTCGCCAAAGTATGGGCTGTATATATTTAAGATTGGAATGAAGTTAAAGCAGGCTGCAACTAAAGAGATAAACCAGATGGCTTTTTTGTGTTTAGCTTTTATCTCTTGAATATCGCTTTTGTTGTAAAAGATAGAACCCGCATCAAGGGTGTATGTATCTTTTCCAAACCATGTCCAAACGGCTAACTGTATGAAAAAGTTTAAAACGGGTATAAACAAGAAAGGAAATAGTACGATTGACAATATGATGAAAATGATAGAGTCTTTAACGGTGTATATAAATATGCTTTTACCGAAAAATGTTTTTATCTCTTCACCGATGCCCAACTTAATAATCTTCTTGCTATCGAGGCTAACAAATATCAATAATGAAACTACATATAAGCTATATAATAAATATAGGGCAAATATGTAAGATAGGGTCTTTTCTATCGTTTCAAAAGGCAACCAAAGCAATAGTTTTGATAGGGCATTGTATATAGCTTCGTGGTTAAAGTACCACACTATTATCCAAAAAAAGACTACGCTTAAAGCTATCGTGAGTATGAATTTTGGATAATCTTTATGTTTTGAATCTTGTACTATCTTTGTGCTAAAGATGATGATAACAAAGGAAAAAGTGATAAAGATCAACTGAATAAATACTAAAGAAGAGAGCATCCAAGCACCGTTGGATTTGATAAATGTAAAAGGTATCATCTCTAGCAAATATGATGTTAAAGAGACTAAATTACCCCAAATGAAATAGCCTAAAACCACAAAGAAAGCCATCAAAGAGAAGCCTATAAAAGCGGCATTTTTAGATACTTCCCATTTTGTTATCGTCTTAAAACTCTCCACTAAAGCATATATAGTCTCATTCATATCGTCTCTCTTTCGTAAAATATCTTTAAAATTATATCATTATTTATAAAATTGTGATAAAATATCGCAAAATTCACCATAAAGAGGACATAATGAGCGACAAAGTAAAGAAAGTAAAAGAAGCCATAAAAAAGAGCGATAAATTGAGCAATGAACATAAGCAACAAGCTCTTGATAAAATCCAAGAGTGGTATATAGAAGATAAGGCCGAAGGTTTACTAGCCGAAGAGTTGATGGAGATCACGGAAGAGTTTTTGCCTATACTAAAAGAGATAGGACTTTTATAGTGAATGGATTATATCGTTCATATTTTACTTCTATTTGCAAATAAGATAGGGTATTTAGGGTTATATGTCTATATGTTCATGGTAGGCACTTTTGTGCCGGTGCCGAGCGAGATAGTCCTTATACCAAGCGGATATCTTGCTTCGATCGGAGAAAAAGATTATACAATCTTACTTTTAACAGCTTCTTTGGGTAGTCTTAGCGGAGCGTTATTTAACTACCATTTTGCACTATTTGTGGTAAGAAAATTTTTTAAAAAGAAGAGAATCATCGGTAAAATCACCAGATTTTTTAAAAGACACGGGAAGATTTCCGTATTTTTAGCCCCATTAACTCCGGGACTAGGACAGTACATCTCCATACCTGCCGGATTATCGAGGATGAAGCTTAAATATTTTATCCCTTTGACATTTAGCGCAAACTTGATATGGGTAAATTTTATGCTACTTGTGGGTTATATTTTCGGAAAAGGGGAGATAGCTCATCAAAAAATGGCTTATGTAACCTTGGGGCTTTTTAGCATCGTAGTGGTTGTTGCAACGATATATGTTTTTTACAATATAAAAAATATTGGTAAAAAGACATAGAGTTGAAATTATAGAAAAAATTTTGATTTAAAAGTTTTTTTAAGGTATTATACGGATTATCAGTCGTTTTCTAAAAGGAGAATATATGGGCTATAAAAAAGAGTTATACAATCTTCAAGTAGAGCTTGTAAAGTTTCAAAAAGAGGTGATAGAGAAAGATTTAAAAGTGTGCGTTATTTTTGAGGGAAGAGACGCTGCCGGTAAGGACGGGACTATAAAGAGATTTTTGGAGCATCTAAGTCCCAGAGAAGCCAGAAGCGTCGCTCTTGGTAAGCCGAGCGATAAAGATAAGCGCTCTTGGTATTTTCAAAGATATGTTCCGCATTTGCCAAGCGGCTCTCAAATGATATTTTTCAATCGTAGCTGGTACAATCGAGCAGGTGTTGAGAGAGTTATGGGTTTTTGTACCAAAAAAGAGTATAAAGAGTTTATGGAAGAGGTTGGGGATTTTGAAAAACTTTTGGTACATTCGGGTATCATCTTTATAAAATACTACCTTGATATAAGTAAAAAAGAGCAAAAAAAGAGGTTTGACGCCAGAAAAAGCGATCCGCTAAAACAGTGGAAAATTAGCCCGATAGACAAGCAAGCACAAAAACTTTGGGATGAGTACTCAAAGGCAAGAGACGATATGTTTGCAAAGACATCTTTTGACTTTGCTCCTTGGTATGTTGTGCATACCGATAAGAAAAAAGTTGCTAGGATCAATACCATAAAACACTTCTTGTCTATGATGAGTTATCCTGGAAAAAGAGATGAGATTTTAGATTATAAAAATGATATAATATGTAAATATGATAAAAAATGCTATAAAAAAGGACTAATTTTTCCATGAATATAAATACCGATCTAGTAAACCTTATAGTTACGGTCGTTTTTAGTTTTTTGGTCGGTCTTGAGGTAAAGACATACAGGATACAATTTCATGGAGATTCGGCAAAATATTTCTTTGGAAGTGCCAGAACTTTTACTTTTGTCGGTTTGATAGGATATATCTTTTACAAGATAGACATCATAATGTATCTTGCTATCTTGATAGGCTTAACGCTTCTTTATGCACTTTTTTATTATCAAAAGCTATTGAACCATAAACAAAGTATTTTGCTCTATTTGGTGATGCTTATCGTTTACTCTTTGGGACCTTTGAGTGTTAAATTTCCTATATGGATGATTTCACTCATTTTTGTATTGGTTGTTTTTGTGTTAAATGCGAAAAAGAGTATCCATAAGATTACAACTGATTTCAATCCTTATGAGTTCGAGATACTTAGCAAGATGCTTCTTTTATCGGCTGTTATACTGCCTCTTTTACCAAACAAAGATGTGATACCCTATATCCCTATCTCACCTTTTAAGATATGGCTTGCCGTTGTTGTGGTTTCAGGTATCAGCTATGGAGGATATATAGCCCAAAAATACTTCTTTCCGCATAAAGGCTACTTCTTAACGGGTATCATAGGTGGTATCTACTCCTCCACCGCTACAACGGTAGTGCTATCGAGAAAAGCAAAAAAAACGGGAAGAAATCCCGTCATTGAGGGTGCTATCATCGTGGCAACCTCTATCATGTATATAAGACTCATAGTGGTTGCAGCGATATTTAACTTCGAGATAGCCAAGTCTATAGCCCTGCCTTTTGCCATATTTTCGCTGATAGGTATCGTTGTCTCTTTGTTTTTTCTGTATTCAAAGAAAAATAGGGATGAGAGTCATGACATCATAGATGCAAATCCTCTAGAGTTAGGCACCGCTTTTATATTTGCGGCTCTGTTTATAGTCATGATGCTTCTTACTCAATACATAACAAATGAATTTGGCTCCATGGGGTTGAAGATATTTTCATTTATTGCCGGTTTTACCGATATAGATCCATTTGTGCTTTCGCTTTTAACGGGTAAATTTTCCGTAAGCTTTAAAGAGATTGTCGTGGCCGTGATGGTGGCGGCAGGTAGCAACAATCTTTTAAAAGCTACATATGCTTTGTGGTTTGGAGGGTGGAGAAATACGCTCAAGTCGGCTTTATGGGTAGCTCTTTTGGGTGTTTTTACAATAACTTGGGCATTGATGCTATGAGGAGTTTATCATGAAAGAGTTGCTGCCTTGGGAGCACCCTAAGCTTCAAGAGGAGGACCCGAAATCCATAGAACTTATAAAAACGATCATGCAAAGCCCTACATATAAAATGGCCGAGAAAGATACCGAGTTTTTGAGCTCTTATGAAACGAGAGGGATTAGACTTGAACTTGACTATCTAAAAGCTGAGTTAAAAATGAAAGAGTATGGCATAGAGCACACTATAGCTGTATTTGGAAGTGCTAGGATAGTGGAGAAAAGCACAGCCTTAAAAAGGCTCAAGGCCATACAAGAAAAGCTGGATAAAAAAGAGAACGATAGAGCGTTGTTAAGAGAGTTGTATGTGGCTGAGAGAATGGTGGGCAAAAGTATATACTATGAAGATGCCAGGAAGTTTGGACAAATCGTAGGAAAAAGCGGTCAAGGAGTCGAGGATTGTAGGGTGACTCTGATGACCGGCGGAGGTCCGGGCATCATGGAGGCGGCAAATAGAGGTGCGTATGATGTGGGGGCAAAAAGTATAGGATTGAATATAAAACTTCCTCACGAACAGTACCCAAATCCATACATAACGCCCGATCTTTGTTTTTTGTTTCACTATTTTGCTATCAGAAAACTCCATTTTCTAAATAGAGCCAAAGCTCTTGTGGTGTATCCGGGTGGTTTTGGTACATTTGATGAGTTATTTGAGACATTGACACTTTTGCAGACTAAAAAGAGTGCAAATATTCCGGTAGCACTCGTGGGCAAGAGTTATTGGACCAAAGCTTTGGATTTTGAATTTTTAAAAGATGAAGGGGTGATAGCTCCGGAGGATTTGGAAATCTTTAAATTTGTAGATAATGCAAACGAAGCTTGGGACTACATAATCTCTTGGCATGACGACAGAGGCAATCCTCTGTTTTAATCTATTAGAAATTTTGGAGATATAGGGTGAGTTATATAGTTTGTACTATTTTACTATTGGTTATCTTTGTATTGAGTCTAAAAAACAGATCTTTAAAAGAGAAAATAGCTCAAAAAGATATGCTTCTTGTAAGACAGGCGAAATTGGCCTCCATCGGTGAGATGTTGGAGCATATAGCCCACCAGTGGAAACAACCCTTGGCTCAAATAAATTCTATCATTTTAAATATAGAGAGTTTTTATGAGGATAAAGAGCTTAGCAAGGAGGTTTTAGACAAAGAGTTAAATCAGATAGAAAACCTAACCCACTATATGTCCCAAACGATAGAGAGTTTTAGAAATTACCTACATCCCGATAAAGAAAAGACTACCTTCACCGTGAAAGAGGTTTTGGATGAGACCCTCTCCTTGATGATGCCGCTTTTAAATCACAAAAAGATTGCTTGCGAGGTAAAAGTGGATGCCAACTTTAAACTAAAAGGCTATAAAAAGGAGCTTGTGCAAACTCTGTTGGTGCTTTTAAATAACGCAAAAGATGCTATCTTATCTACAAAACCCAAAGATCCCAAGATCATCATAACGCTAAAAGAGGATAAAAAAAGAGGCGTTATATCGATATGCGACAATGGCGGAGGGATAAGTGATGATATAAAAGATAAGATATTTGATCCCTATTTTACTACAAAAAAAGAGAGTCAAGGTACGGGACACGGGCTATCCATGGCGAAGATGATAGTCGAAGAGGGATTTTTAGGAGAAATCAGAGTCAAAGATATAAAAAACGGTGTCTGCTTTGAGGTGGTGTTGTGAAAAATCTATCCATTCTTTATGCCGAAGATGAAGAACTTACAAGGGTAAATTATGCAAAATACCTAAGTAGAATGTTTGGTAGCGTATTACAAGCTTCGGATGGAGAGGAAGCCTTTGAGATTTACCAAAAACATTCGCCCGATATACTTTTACTCGATATAGATATGCCAAAATATGACGGTCTTGAAGTGGCTAAGAGGATAAGACAAAATGATAAAAAGTGCAGGATTATAATGCTTACAGCCATAAAGGATGTTGAAAAGTTGATACTTGCTACCGAGTTGAACTTGACAAAATATTTAACCAAACCCATAAATAGGCAAAAACTAAAAGAGGCTCTGACTTTAGCCAAAGAGCAGATCGAAGAGCATAGCGTATGTCATATTGGAGATGAGCTTGTGTGGGATTTTGAAAAAAAAGAGTTGCTTTATAAAAATCTCCCTATTAAATTAACAAAGTTCGAGAGAGCTTTTTTTGAAAAGATTTTAAGCAAAAAAGGGCAAGTAGTTCCTCAAGAGGAGCTCATAGTAGCTGTTTGGGGAGAGGATGAACTACTTAAGTACAACCCTGATAAACTAAAAGATCTTGTAAAGAGAGTTAGAAAAAAACTACCCTGCAACTGCATAGAAAATATCTACTCTTTAGGTTATAAGATAAAAATATAAAAGTATTTTTTCCACTTTTTACCCACTTTTATAGTGTATAATTTTTCATAAAATATTTGAGGATGGAGTATGCAAAATCTATACAAAACTTCATTGAAGAATGAACACGAGAAATTGAAAGCCAAAAGTGTGAGTTTTTGCGGTTGGGATATGCCTTTGCAGTATGAGAGTATCATAAAAGAGCATGATGCCTGTAGAAACGATGCGGCACTATTTGATATATCTCATATGGGGGAGCTATTTTTCAAGGGTGATATCGAAAAAAGCGGTGTAGATAAAAGTGTCACGCAAGATCTTATAAAACTTCCCGTCGGCAGATGCAAATACGGCTTTTTACTAAATGAAAAAGGCGGCATCATAGATGATCTTATCATCTACAAGATAGCTGAAGACGAGCTAATGTTTGTGGTGAACGCCGCTAGAAGAGAGATAGACTACAAGACTATAAAAAGCCGTATAAAAAGCGGCGAGCTAACCGATAGAACATTTGAAATCTCAAAGATAGACATACAAGGACCAAGGTCAAAAGAGATACTTCAAAAGTTTGTAGATATAGACTTGGATGAGTTGAAATATTTTAGCTTTAAGTATGGAAACTTTGAGGATGATAAGATACTCATAAGTCGCACGGGATATACGGGAGAACTTGGATATGAACTATATATGGATAACGACTTAGCTCCAAAAGTTTGGGAAAAGTTACTGCAAAGCGGAGCCACACCGGCGGGTCTTGGAGCGAGAGATCTTTTAAGGCTTGAGATGGGCTACTCGCTATACGGTAACGAACTAAACGAAGATATAACTCCGCTTGAAGCAAATCTTGGGATGTTTATCAAATTTGATACCGATTTTGTCGGAAAAGATGTGTTGAAAAAGCAAAAAGATGAAGGGGTAAAAAGACTAATTCTGCCTTTTAAAACATCTTCAAGAAGAGCGCCAAGACACGGCGATGGTATATTTCAAGGCGATAAAAAGGTGGGAGTAGTCACAAGCGGAGCATACTCACCCTCTCTTGGGTACGGTATCGGCTTGGGACTTTTTGACTTAAATGAGTTTGATAAGGAAAAAGAGATAGAAGTAAGAGATAAAAGAGGCTCTATAAAGATAGAGTTGGATAAACTGCCCTTTATAAAAAAATAGCAAGGAGAAGAGATGTTAAAATTTACAAAAGATCATGAATGGGTACTGTGGGAAGATAGTGAAGAGGCGATAGTAGGTATCTCAGAGCATGCAGTAGAGGAACTTGGAGATATTACTTATGTTGAGTTGCCTGAAGTCGGAGCAAGCGTAAGCAAAGGCGAAGCGACCGGATTTGTAGAGTCGGTAAAAGCTGCAAGCGACATATACGCTCCTATAAGCGGAGAGATAAGCGAGGTCAACGACACTCTTGAGAGTGAGCCGGAGACTCTAAATAAAGACCCTATGGGAAAAGGCTGGATATA
>JAADDL010000170.1 GCA_013153915.1 Campylobacterota bacterium | reverse complement strand
GACTCTCTTTTCTGAGTTCAAGCATCTTATCGCCTATCTCGTTGATCGCTTGATCCCAGCTTATTCTTTGCCACTTTCCGTTGACTTTTTTAAGAGGATGTTTGACTCTCTTAGCGCTCTTTACCGTATCGATTGAGTCGATACCTTTAGAGCAGTGACTACCCTGTGAAAAGGGGTGATCTTGAGCCACCTCTTGCCTAACCCAGACACCATTTTGCACTTCTGCAATGATGCCGCAACCGACCGAACATGTTGTACATACGGTCTTAACCAACTTTGATCCGGGATAAGGATTTGCGATCTCCTCACCTGTAGCCTCTCTTAGAGCATTACCTCCGGCTACCAAAGAAGTTCCGGCAACTGCACCGCCAAGTGCCGCCATCTTCAAAAAACTTCTTCTTCCCGTTCTCAAAGATAGTTTATCTAACATATCTTTACCCATATCTTACTCCTTTAAGATGCTACACTGTAGTACTCTCTCCAGTAAGAGGTCTTTTTATAAAGAATCTCTTTTTTTGGAGAGTAACCGACTACAACACCGTTTGAACCCTGAGTTTTCGTAGGCCGCTCATTGGCTTGCGCAAGTGTGGTCGTTGCCAAAACCGCACTTGATCCAATGAGAGCTTTCTTGAGAAACTCTCTTCTTTGCGTCTGCATCTTTACTCCTTTTTTGAAATTTACCTCTATGTCATAAAGAGATAGCAAAGAGCAAATCTATTTGCTCTCTACAATCTCCTCTCACACATCATCCTCCACATCTCCGCCCTCTTCAAGTTCACACACAGTTCCTATCTCTTCCGATTTTTTTCTTTTGTTTTCAAGTCTCCTTGCCGCTTCGGCATCCGAAATATTTATTTTTTTCTCTTTTTTTACCTTTATCTTCTCTTTCGGTCTTCTAATATCTAAAAATACTCTCTCAAACTCCACAAAGACTTTCAAAAGTAAAGCAGCCTCTTGATAAAAGGCTGAGTTTTCATGCATATATACATTTTCTATAAAGTCATCCACAAACTCGTTTAAGACCTTTTCAAATACCGCTATCTCCAACTCTTTGGCTTTTTCGTCACCTTTTGCTTCATCCTCTATGAGCCTACTTAAAAAAGAGAATATAAAACCTATATCATCTTCAAGATCGCTAAAGTTTTCGCTATCCCTTCTATATTTTGATTTTAAAACGAAATTTACCATCAAAAGTCGTTTTTTTCCGTCATCCCTCTCCTCTTCATAAAAAGATGCGGTTGTCGGCACAGGATCGCTACTAAGATCGTAAAAAACAGCATCAAACTCATCTTGGACGAACTCCAATCCCTGAGACGACAATATGCTATACATATTTTCCAGCGCTTTTTTGGAGTTATCCTCCAAGGGGTTCTCTTTTAAAATCTCCAAACTCTCTTTGAGTCCTTTAAATCTATCCTCTTTTACAAAGGCGAACAGTGAGGCAAAAAGCCCGTAGTATAACGCTCGTGCTCTATTTATAGCTTCTCTATCTTCCATCTATATATCTCCTATTTGGGCTTTTAACATCAATCTTGCTTTACAAGTTTCACAACAATAAAGAGTTCTTATCTTCAGTTCATCTCCGTTAAATACGGGGGTTAACTGCTCGGCTATCTTTAAGACCGCTTTTCTAGGCGCAAACTCTCTGCCGCACTCCACACACTTAAAGAGTTCATCTTTTGCCAACACCACTTGTCTAAACGACTCGGGCTTAAACTCAAATCTATCTCTAACCACTTCCAAACAATCCTTCTCGGGACAAACTATCTCGCAATATCCGCAATCGGTACAAATCGAAGCGTTAAATCTCAAGGAGTTATCCTCGGGATGCGCCGTCAAAGCCGCAACATTGCAAGCTCCTACGCAACTAAGACATAAGGTGCAATTCTTTTCATTTATCACCACTTTTCCGTAGTGTACATACTCATTTTTATTTTCATAGACTCCCAAGTCCCTATCTCCAACGATATATGAGGCTCTAGCTGCAAATATCTCCCTTTTTTTCAAAGACAGCTCATCTATGGAGTATCTACTGTTTTCCACCTTTTTTATGCTATCTAGTCTATCTTGAAGTTCACTCTTGTCTTTTGCCGTTAAAACCATATCGCAAGAGTAACCTCTTTTTCCAAGCTCATTTACCATATCAAGACTAGAGAGTGTTCCTTTGGAGAAAAAGTCGCTATAAAAAACGACTTGGTGTCCGCTATGTTGAAATAGGGTTAAAAAGTGAGCTTCGTGTAAAAATTTTCTACCGCCCACAACAAAAGGCACGACATCTTCGGGCAAAGAGACTTCCAAATCATCCAGCCTCATCACTCTTGGCACAACCAAAATGATCTTTCCCTTTAAAAGAGTAGAAGCTTCATATATATACCCTCTTGGACTAGCTTTTAGATCAAGTGCTCCCGAAGGACAAACACTCACGCACCCTCCGCAAGTTTCACAATCCACATCACTAAAACTAAGCTCCTTTTTTTCATCTATCTTTATGATGGCATTAGTGGGACAGATGTCGGCACAATCTCCGCAAATATCCCCCTCTCTTCCTTTATACTGGCAAATATCGGGGTTGTACGATACGGCGCTTTTATAGGTAAAATGCTCTATATTGCTTTTAACTCTTTTTACCGCCTCTTCAAAGCCATCCTTTTTAGGGTCATAAACTCCGTTTTGCAAAAAAGCAAAATCTTTCGCATCAAACCATATCATTTGATCTACGGACAACACGGTAGTCTTACCGTTTCTAAAAAGATGGACTTTAAGCTCTCCGATAGTACCTTCTATCTTCTTTACTGCATCACTCTCGGCAAAGAAAAGCTCAAAATCATCCTTTACCAAAGGCTCGATGGACTCTATCTGATCTTTTGTTCCTACTATCAAAAGAGTTTTGCCTATATCTTTTTCCATCTCAAAATCTGTGGCATAATCAAACATGATGCCTCTTATCTCATATAGAGTCAAAACGGTTTGAATCTTTTTAGGTAGCGGATCTTTTGAGTTTTTGATATAAAAATCTATCTCGGGGGCATACATTTTTGCTTTTAACTCTTTAGAGTTGGAGATCATAAAAGTTTCATTTACTTTTTTTGGATCATCGACAATTTTAATACTTTCATGCAACGGAAAGTCCAATTTTTCGCTATTGTAGTATGCAAATTCGGTCATTAAAGAGCCTTTTTGTCAATCTTATAAACAAATTATAAAGCTAATTTACTTTCTTTTGGCTTAAAAAGTAAAAATTTCTTTACCTTTTTGATTGAGATAAATAGGACATATAATATCTTAATTAAAAAATATTTTACCTTTAAGTAACGGTTTATCAACCAAATTGTATCATATAGGTATGAAAAAGATTGCTCTTGGAGTGCTTTTGGCACTACTCATTTTAGTCACATATACGACTCTAGATAGAAACGAAGTGGGAAAGGTCATCAAGTTTGGCTCATCACTGCCTCTTAGCGGTATCAATAAAGAGTTGGGGCTCGCTGTCAAAGAGGGAGCGGCAACTTACTTTAAATATACCAATGATAAGAATATACTAAGAGGCAGAAAGATAGAGTTCATAACTTACGACGATAAGTACGAGCCTGAACTCACCGTTGAAAATCTGCATAAACTCTTAGATAAAGATAAGGTTTTTGCACTTTTCGGTTTTGTCGGCACTCCCACCATCAAAGCTATCATGCCTATCATCACGGAGAGCGACATACCTTTTGTAGCACCGTTTTCGGGAGCCTCTTTTTTGAGAAATCCTCCAAGAGAAAACTTTATAAACTTTAGAAGCTCATACGCTGACGAGATAGAGAAGATCATAGAGTACTTGGTAGATAAAAAGGGGCTTAAAAAGATAGCTATCTTTTACCAAAATGACGATTATGGAGATGACGGCTATATCGCTACGATAAAATCTCTAAAAAAGAGGCATTTAAGCGTCATAGCCGAGGGGACATACAGGAGAAATACTCTCTCCGTCACACAAGCTCTATACGATATAAAATCCTCAGATCCTCAAGCTATCATCATGGTGGGTGCTTATAAGCCCGTGGCGCTTTTTATAAAAAGATATAGAGAGATGGAAAAAACTAAAACAATCTTTTGCAATATCTCTTTTGTCAATGCCGACGAACTTGTAAAAGAGGTGGGGTACGATACTAAAAATATGGTCTTTTCCCAAACGGTTCCCTCTTATGACGATACCAACATACCTATCGTTGATGAATATAGAAAAATGTTAAAAAAGGATTTTCCTACCGCCAAATACGGCTTTGTATCTCTTGAGTCCTATATAGCGGCGAAGCTAGATATAGAGGCTTTAAAGGAGTTAAAAAACGATATAGATAGAAAAAACTTTTTAAATAAACTAAATCAACTCTCAAACGAGTATAAAAAGAGAGGAATTTTTGGTAAAGTATTTCTTTTTAAGTACAAAAATAGTAAATTTATAGAGATAAAGAGCGATAAATGAAAAGATTTGCCAAGATCTCAAAACTACTCAACAAGATCTCATTTAAGAACAAAACAAACTTTTTGATAGCTTTGATAGCCAGCGGTATGCTAAGCATCATGATACTCTCGGAAATATCTCTTTTCTCCCTAAAATACGACTTCGATACACTATACAAAAAAAGAACGGTTCCTTTGGTGCAACTTGAAGAGATAAAAGATCTTTATAAGGTCAATATCTACGATACACTCTTTGATCTTCAACAAAACATCATCAAATATCCCCAAGCCGTAGAGGTTGTCTCTCTTGGAAAACAGATACTTTTGAAAAACTGGGAAAAATTTAAAAATAGTCTAAAACCCTCTCCCAAACCATTTTTTTACTTTACATATTTTGCGGACAAGTATCTTTTTGAAGGGGAAAATAAAAAAGAGTTTAAGATACTGCAAGATAGCATGATGAAAAATATAGATAAAAAGATGAGAGAGATAGATACAGATATAAACAAAATCCTATATTTGAAAAAGCTAAACAAAGACAAAGAGAGCAAAAAGCTCTTAAAAAAACTATATCTCAACATAGGACTTATCAATATCTACTTCACAAACCTCATCAATTTCGACTTAAAAAAAGCCGCGAACGAAAAGAGAAAAACCGAAAAAGTGTTTTACTTCACTTTTACCATATCCATCATCTTTATGGCGCTCATCATCATAGTCAGCATACTCTTTTCCATATTTTTAATGGATAACTTTAGAGAACTTCATAACTCTTTGGAGGAGAAGGTGGATCAAAAGACAAAAGAGTTGCAAAAACTAAATGAAAACTTGGAGCACCGCATCAAAAAAGAGGTGGAAAACAGTAGAAAAAAAGATATGATCATGTTTCAGCAGGCAAAACTCGCAAGCCTAGGAGAGATGCTTCAAAATATAGCTCACCAATGGAGGCAACCTTTGGGAAGTCTTAGCTTCATCATACAAAGCTTTCAAACAAAAAATATGGTGGGAAAATTGACCGACGAATTTATAGAACAAAAGGTTAACGACGGTTTAAAGATAGCGGAGAGCATGTCTGCCACCATAGATGATTTTAGAAATTTCTTTCACCCGGATAAAACAAAAAAGTACTTTATGCTAAAAGAGTGCGTAGAACACTCATTGGAACTTTCAAAATATCTCATAGAGAAAGAGGGTATCGATGTATATCTTTATATTAGCCAAGATATGTTAATATATGGATATTTTAACGAACTCTCTCATGTTTTTTTAAATATCATAAGCAACTCAAAAGATGTGCTTTGCGCCAAAAGAGAGAGCGATAGAAAGATACTCATAGTGGTAAAAAAGAGTAAAAACTATGCCATAATAAGCTTTATCGACAATGGAGGAGGCGTAGAAAAAGAGATACAAAATAAGATCTTCGAGCCCTACTTCACCACCAAATACAAAAGTTCCGGTACGGGCATAGGGCTATATATGGCAAAACAGATCGTAGAGACGCATATGAACGGTAAGATAAGTTGTAAAAACATAACCCATAAATTCGGCACTAAAAAGTTTTATAAGTGTGCGATGTTCGAGATAAAAATCCCTCTAAAGGATGAAGATGCAACAAAAAAATAGAGACTTAGACATACTAAAAGAGTTCAACATCCTCTATATAGAAGATGACTTAAATCTTTTAAAAAACGGCACGGAGATACTGCAAGACTTTGTCAAAAATATATATCCCGTTAGCAACACAAAAGATGCTCTGGATATTTTGCAAAAGAACAAAGTTGATGTCATCATATCGGACATTCTGTTAGAGAACGACAACGGCATAGAGTTCATCAAAAAGATAAGAAAAGAGCACTCCATATATACGCCCGTCATTCTCACGACTGCCTATACGGATACAAACTATCTTCTTGAATCCATAAAATTAAAGATAGAAAACTACATAGTCAAACCCATAAATATCAAAGAACTTTTACACACTATCCACGACACGGTACTTCCGATGATGCAAAAAAGAGAGATAAAAAGATCATACAATATCATAAAAACCATCTCCGTCATTTGCGACAGCAAACAGATAGAGGTCATCAGATTTATCGTCAATCATCTTGACAAAGAGAATATCTTTGACTTTTCATACAGCGACATAATGCAAAAGATAGACATAAGCAAACCTACACTTGTTAAGATTTTTAAAGCTCTGCTTGACAAAGGGATATTAGTTAAGTTGCAAAGAAGCAGATACCTTTTTGACGAAAACAGGCTTGATTATTTAAATTTTGGAGAAAATCATGACAAATCTCTTTAGACAAATCCCAAAGATTGACACACTCGCAAACTCCAAAGAGTTCGAAGGGTTAAATAGAGCTCTGCTTCTTAAGATCATTAAAAAAGAGATAAATGCGCTTAGAAAAAAGATACAAGATGAGTCTATACAAGATATAGACCAAAGCGAACTTATAAAAAGAGTCAAAAGAGAGTATGACGATATAGCCAACCCATCCATAAAACCCCTTATAAATGCGACAGGTATCACAATACACACAAATCTCGGAAGAAGTTTGATAAGTGAGCGGATATTTGATAAAACTAAAGAGGTTTTCAACTCATACACAAATCTTGAATTTGATCTACATACAGGAAAAAGGGGAGATAGATACGATATTGCCGCCAAACATCTTACCCTACTTTTTGGCTGCGAAGATGTTTTGGTGGTAAACAACAATGCTGCTGCGGTTTTTCTTATACTCAATACTTTCGCAAAAGATAAAGAGGTCATAGTCTCAAGAGGGGAACTCGTAGAGATAGGAGGTAGCTTTAGGATACCGGAAGTTATGAAAAGTAGCGGAGCAAAACTAAAAGAGGTGGGGACCACCAATAAAACAAAACTCCAAGATTACAAAGAGGCTATAAACGAAGATACGGCTATGCTTATGAAAGTCCACAAATCAAACTACACTATAGAGGGTTTTAGCCAAGAGGTTGGCATAGAGGAGTTGGTAAAATTATCAAAAGAGAGAGGTTTGTTGGATTATTACGATCTTGGAAGCGCATATCTGCCTAAACTACCCTACGGTTTATCCGATGCCGAACCATCAATCTTTGAGATACTAAAACACTCCCCCTCTCTTGTTAGTTTCAGCGGGGATAAACTCTTCGGGAGCGTCCAAGCCGGCATCATACTCGGCAAAAAGGATCTCATAAAAAAATTAAAGAAAAACCAGATACTTAGAATGTTTAGAGTCGATAAGCTGACTCTTTCACTTCTCGAAAATACAGCCATTGCATATCTAAAAGAGAGGTATGAGGATATTTCAACTCTCAAAATGATTCTTCAAGATACAAAGGAGCTTAAAAAACGGGCTCAAAAGATAGTGAAAAAGACAAATCTAAAAACAAAGCCCAAAGAGAGTTTCACCTTTGTAGGAGGAGGAACTTTTCCAAACAGAAAGATACCCACCATAGTTTTAGAGATAGACGGAGACGCTATGGGGCTACAAAAAGCTTTTAGAGATAAAAGAGTGATAGGTCGCATCGAAAATGACAAGTTTTTGCTAGATATGAGAACTCTGCAAGACAGAGATATAGAGCCTCTTTGCAATATCATAAACGAGATAGCGCAATGAGAAATATCATAGTCGGTACCGCGGGACATATCGACCATGGCAAAACAGCTTTGATAGAGGCTATGAATGGCTACAACGGGGATGAACTTGAAGAGGAGAAAGAAAAGGGTATCACCATAGATTTAAGTTTTTCAAATATGAGCGACGGCAAAACCAATATCGCCTTTATCGATGTGCCGGGTCATGAAAAATTGATAAAAAATATGATAAGCGGGGCTTTTGGATTTGATGTATCTTTGTTTGTCGTAGATGTGAACGAGGGGCTTATGCCTCAAAGCATAGAGCACCTTGAAGTACTTAACTTTTTAAATCTGGGCGATATCATCATAGCGTTAAGCAAATGCGATCTTGCCTCAAAAGAGTTGATAGCAAAAAGAGAGGGCGAGATAAGGGAGTTTATCAAAAGATATGAAAATATCAGGATATTAGAGATCTTTCATACATCTATAAAGGATAAAAATAGTATAGAAAAACTAAAAAACTACCTTTTTTCACTTAAAGCCAAAGATGATATAGAAAAGGAGAGCTTTTTTAGATATTATGTCGATAGAGTCTTTAGCGTTAAAGGCTTCGGAGAAGTTACCACCGGAACAGTCTTAAACGGTGAAATCCAAAAAGACAAAAGAGTCTATATTTGCGAGATTGATACCGAGGCGATCGTAAAAAACATACAAGTTCACTCTAAAGATACCGACATAGCCACAAAACATCAAAGAGCCGCTCTCAATCTCAACATACCCCACGGAAAGATAAAAAAAGGATACCTTTTTACAAACAAGGGATACTTTAGAGGTTTTAAAAATATAGATATTTTTATCAAAAATAGAGAAAATTTTGAAGTAAAACATAACCAACATGTCCAATTTTTATATGGGGCAAAAAACCTAACGGCAAAGATCACCATCTACTCAAAAGAGAGCGAGGGAGTGTATGCCAAAGCCTCATTTGACGAAAAAGTTTACTTGATGCACAAAGATAGATTTGTGCTTCTTTCAAACAATGAAGTGATAGCGGGCGGCATAGTACTTGACCCCATAAGCGACCCTATAAAGAAATCGAAAAAACTTCCTCTTTTAAAGAGTCTTTATCAAGGAGAGTATGACAAAGCTTTTCTTGAGTTTTGCAACAATCACAAAAGGGGTTTCGGACTCATATCATCTATACAAAGATTTGCACTAAGTCATGATAAGGCGCTTTTGATAGCAAAAAAAATCGAGGGAGTTTATGTGGATGAAAAAGAGTTGGTTGTCTATCCATATAGCTCGAAAGAACATATCGAAAATACGATAAAAGAGATCTATACAAAAAACCCCTATGCTCTTTTGTCTGCGGCATCCATCAAACTAAGGATAAAATGGGCGAGCGAAGCCTTTATCAAGGAGAGTTTGGATGATTTTGTAAAGAGCGGTTTTTTAAAAGTTGAAAACAA
>JAADDL010000092.1 GCA_013153915.1 Campylobacterota bacterium | reverse complement strand
AGAGCCTGGATAATTTAAAGCGGTAGGGATATGACCGTATCTTTTCGCATGAGATTTGAGTCCCATATAAAAATCTCTTCCTCTACCGTCAATTATAATCTTTTTGCCAAGAGACATCAAAACACTAAATTTAGACTGAATGATAGAGTTGTTGACAGTTGGAACAAAATTGCTTTTTTTGGGAACATAAATATCTTTAGATACAGGTATCTCTCCCTTTTTCCAATTACCGTAGCTTACTTTCAACAATCCCACTTTTTCATGTCCTAAAACTTTACTTATCCAGTAAAATCTCGCCGCCCATATAGGTTCGTCATTACCATATACTACTACTAAACTTTTATCATCTATACCGGCTTTACTAAAAGTATCTTTTAAAAAACTAAGCTTAGGAATAAAATAGTTTTTATCAAATAGATATTTAAACGTGGGTAAATTTACAGCATGTTTGATATGGCCTTTTTTATAATCACTCTCTTTTCTTACATCTATGATAACTAAATGAGGATTATTCCAATGTGACTTAAGCCACTCAACTGATACAATTGCCGGAATAAAATCTCGATTTGCCGATAAGGAAAAAGAAAAACAAATTATAAGTAGTGCGATGATTTTTTTAAATTTCATGTCAATTCCTGGTAGATAAAATACTAAACCGTACTTGGTATAGCCTATACAAACAATATCGACAAATAGTGCTAATTATTTAATTATATTTATTTCTTGATTAAAAGTATATAAACTCAAATTAACAACATTTTTATTATACCTATCAAAAAAACAACAGCGGCAATCTCTTTTATATCCTTATCGTAATTTATCATAAAAAACGAGATAATTATTAGCAAAACTCCTTGAAGTTTTGATTTGATATACTCTTTTATCTCTTTTGCCACCCATGATAATTGCTCATTGGATAGCACCACACCGACCTCCCCTTTGGAGATTTGTTGCATGGATTTTTGGACATTTTGGATAAAAAACGGAGTGTCTTTTACGGTATCTATCATAAGTTCGGTAAAGTTTTTGCTTCCCAAAGCTTTAGGGATATTCTCTTGAAGTATGGGAAGTATATCTTTTATACCGTTGAAATTTTCTATATATGTAGTTCCAAGCCCCTCTATAATGGCGCTAGTCCTTAGTATATATATGGCTTCGCTAGGCAATTTAAAAGGCAAGTCTTTAGTGGTGCTTAGTATATCGAAAGCCAACTTTTGCATCGTTTCGCTACTTAGATTTTCATCGCTGAATATCGCAAACATCTTAGAGGTAAATTCCGCCAACTCAGCCGTAGGGGCTTCATAAGCTACGGTGCCTAATCGTTTATTGGCGCTGATGTATAGCTCATAATTTTGCTCATGCGCCGCTTTTATAAGCTCAATGATAGCTATACGAGTCTCGTTCGCCACTCTTTTTACCATACCGAAATCAAGAAGTATCAACTCCCCCTCTTTTGAAACCAGCAGATTACCCGGATGCGGGTCTGCATGAAAATACCCCTCTATCAACATCTGATCGGTATAAAAATCTATAAGTTTTCTTATAATAACTCTAAAGTCTATGCTGTATTTTAAAAGATTTTCCTTGTCGTCAAACCTAAAACCCTCCTCAAAACTCATCACGATAGCCCCGTCGCTACAATACTCTTCAAAAGGCTTGGGAAATCTTATGCCGCTATCGGCATAAACTTGAGAAAAACTTTTTAAATTATGCAATTCACTTACGAACGAAACCTCTTTTTCTATCATTTTACTAAATTCGCTTATAACGGCGTCAATAGAATTTCTAGTATATGTGCTAAATAGAGGTCTAAAAAGATTATTAAAGAAGTTGATGATCCTTATATCGGCTTTTACCTGTTTTTGGATGCCGTATCTTCTAAGCTTTACGGCAACTTTTTCTCCCGTCTTTAAGTATGCTTTATGTACCTGACCTATGGAAGCCGAAGCTATGGGAGCTTTTTCAAAACCCTCAAAGATATCCCTACCGTCAAAAGCCTCATTAAACACCCTATCAAAGTCCGTCTCTCTCATAGGAGGCAATTTGTCATGCAACTCTTTTAATTCGTTTAGATAATCTTCCGAAAAGAAGTCCGACCTAGTCGCCAACACTTGAGCAAGCTTGATAAAACTCGCTCCAAGCCCCACTATACTATATTTTAGTTCACTCGGAGAAAGTGGCTTGAAAAATAAAAACCTATCTCTTTTTTTGATGATTAGATAAAGCGTTAAAAGAAATGAAAAAACCGAATATACCCTTTTTGGGTTATAGTACTTTAAGCTTTTGATACTATATCCTCTTTAAGTTTTTCTATATCCTCTTTTGTTGCCAAACCAAGTTCGTTTATCACCTCTTTTATGGCGTTTTTAAAGAGATTTTTTATCTTTTCGTCCTCCTCTTTTCCCTTTTTCTCCAGCGACTCTATAAAGCTTTTAGCGTCATCTTTTTTTATCTTTCCTTTCTCTTCAAGCTTTTTAACCTCTTCTTCGATACTCTCTTTCATGATAGAAGCCGCACCAAGCCCCGCATATAATAGATCTTTCAACATCGCCTCTCCTTTTTTGTTTTTAAAATTATATGATAAATTTTCGTAAAATATAGTTAAAAAAATATTTTATCCAAAATATATAATAACTTAGCTATAATATAGTTTTATAATGACTTAGCAAGGTGCTTAATGTACGAATACATCAAAAAAATTATGTTTTTATTGGACCCTGAAAATGCGCATAATTTGGCGGAATTTTCACTAAAAAACGGATACAAGGCTTGCCCTTTCGCATTCTCTAAGTATGCCGAAAAACACTTTGTCGAAGATAAGACGCTTCATCAAGAAATTGAAGGGATAAGATTTGTCAACCCTGTCGGTCTTGCGGCGGGATTTGACAAAAACGCCACCATGATAAAACCTCTTACTTCACTTGGTTTCGGGCATATAGAGTACGGTACTTTGACACCGAAACCTCAAAGCGGCAACCCAAAGCCGAGACTCTTTAGATATCCCGAATTTAACTCCATACAAAACGCTATGGGTTTCAACAACGACGGAGCCGACAAGATATCAAAAAGAGTAAGAAAGATATACCCTTTTGCGGTACCTCTTGGGGCAAATATAGGAAAAAACAAAACAACCCCTTTGGAAAACGCTATAGACGACTACTCTATACTTATTGATAGATTTAAAGAGTTGTGCGACTATTTTGTCATCAATATATCTTCCCCCAACACAAAAGGTTTAAGGGACCTTCAAAACGAAGAGTTCATCAAATCCATATTTGAGATGGGGATTTCAAAGACAAACAAACCTATATTTTTGAAACTGGCTCCCGATATGCCTACTCAAAATGCGGTAAAACTGGCTCTTGTCGCAAAGAATAGCGGAGCAAAAGGCATCATAGCGACAAATACGACGATAGATTACTCTTTGCTACCAAACTCTAAAGATTTCGGAGGGATTAGCGGAGAAGTCTTGAAAGAAAAAAGTTATAATTTTTTTAAAGAGTTGGCAAAAGAGCTTTTTGGTAAAATTACGCTCATAAGCGTAGGGGGTATCGACTCAAGCCAAGAAGCCTACAAAAGGATAAAAGCGGGGGCGTCTCTTGTCCAAGTGTATAGCTCGCTCATATTTAAAGGTCCCGCTCTTTTAGAGGAGATAAACAAAGGCTTGATAGAGCTTCTAAAAAAAGACGGCTATACTCATATCGGCGATGCCGTAGGTGCCGATCTTAAGGGAGGTCAATGAAAAAGATAATACTTTTTTCTATACTAATAACAGGAGTTTTGATGGGAAGCGTTCTTCCGAAATTTTATGAAAAAACACTAAAAAACGGTCTAAAAACGGTGGTGATACCCATAAATAAAGGTAGCAATGTCATAACTACCGATATATTTTACAAAGTAGGAAGCGGTGACGAAGTGATGGGTAAAAGCGGTATAGCCCATATGTTGGAACATTTAAACTTCAAATCCACAAAACACTTAAAAGCGGGAGAGTTTGACAAGATAGTAAAAAGTTTCGGCGGAGTAAACAACGCATCAACCGGATTTGACTATACCCACTATTTTATAAAAAGCAGCTCTAAAAATCTAAGCAAATCGTTAAAACTATTTGCCGAGCTTATGGCGAACTTAAATTTAAAAGACGACGAATTTCAAACGGAAAGAAAGGTGGTGCTTGAAGAGAGATACTGGAGGACGGACAACTCTCCTATGGGGTATCTATACTTTAGGCTTTTTAACAATGCCTATCTTTACAACTCATACCACTGGACTCCCATAGGATTTACCGACGATATTAAAAACTGGACGATAGAAGATATCAAAGCATTTCACAAGATGTATTATCAACCGAAAAACGCCATCATAGTAGTGGCGGGAGATATTGAGCCTCAAACCGTTTTTAAAGAGAGCGAAAAGTACTTTGGAGCGATAAAAAACGGCACCGATATAAAAAGGTCTCATCAAGTCGAACCGCCTCAAGACGGCAAAAAGGATATCATGATACACAAAGACACTCAGGTGCAAATGTTGGCTATCGCTTACCATATACCCGACTTTAAGAACAAAGACCAGGTTGCGCTTTCGGCGATAGGAGAGATACTAAGCAGAGGAAAAAGCAGTAGATTGGTTAAAAAACTGGTCGATAAAAAAAGAGAGGTCAATCAAATATTTGCATACAACATGGAAAACAAACATCCGGGACTTTTTCTCATCGTTGCGGTATGCAACCCGGGAATCGACGCTAAAACCGTTAAAAAAGATATCTTAAACGAAATAGAAAAGATAAAAGAGGGAAAGGTTACTAAAAAAGAGCTTCAAAAGATAAAAACAAATACCAAAGCGGATTTTATATATTCGCTTGAGAGCTCTTCTAGTGTCGCTTCACTATTTGGAAGCTATCTTGCAAGGGGCGATATAAAGCCTCTTTTGGATTATGAAAAAAATATAGAAAATCTAACTCTCGATACGATAAAAGATGTGGCAAATAGGTATTTTCAAGCAAAAAACTCAACCATACTAATACTTAAAAAGGATGAAAAATGAAATATTTTCAAGGCGCTATGACTGCGCTTATCACACCGTTTAAAGACGGCAAACTCGATGAAGTCACCTATGAGAAATTGATAAAAAGACAGATAAAAAACGGGATAGATGTCGTAGTGCCGGTAGGAACGACCGGAGAGAGTGCGACTCTATCGCATAGCGAACACAAAAGATGTATAGAGATAGCCGCTTCGGTTTGTAAGGATACGGATGTAAAAGTATTAGCCGGCGCCGGTAGCAACGCCACTCATGAAGCCGTAGATCTTGCAAAATTCGCCGAACTCCAAGGAGCCGACGGCATACTATCCGTAACTCCTTACTATAATAAACCGACCCAAGAGGGGCTGTATCAGCACTATAAGACTATAGCCGCTTCGGTAGATATCCCCATAGTGCTATACAATGTTCCCGGGAGAACAGGGGTTGATCTTTTACCCGAAACCGTTTTTAGGCTATATGACGATATACCGAGCATTTTTGCCATAAAAGAGGCGACCGGCTCGGTCGATAGAGCCATAGATTTGCTTAGCAAACGAGCCGGATTGTATCTATTTTGCGGTGATGACGCTATAGACTATCCGATGCTGGCAAACGGAGCGAGAGGCATCATATCCGTTACGGCAAATTTACTGCCAAAACTAAAAAGCGAGTTGGTTCATAGTGCGCTTGACGGGGACTTTAAAAAAGCAAAAGAGATAAACGACAAACTATATCCTCTAAATAAGATACTATTTATCGAAAGCAATCCGATACCTATAAAAGCGGCCATGTATATAGCGGGTCTGATAGATACTTTAGAGTACAGACTTCCTTTAACGATGCCGAGCAACAAAAATTTAGTCAGAATAGAAAAAGTTATGAGTGATTACGATATAGAAGGATTTTAATGAGCGTTCAAAGTAGCATAGAGGGAAAAACACTAGTCATAAGCGGCGGTACGAGAGGTATAGGAAAAGCGATAGTTTATGAGTTTGCCGAAGCGGGAGCGAATGTAGCGTTTACATATCATTCTAACGAAGAAGAGGCAAAAAAGATAGCCGAAGATCTTGAAAAAAATTATAAAGTCAAAGCAAGATACTACAAACTAAATATTTTAGAGCCTGAAACATATAAAGATGTTTTCAAGCAGATTGACGAAGATTTCGAGCAAATTCACTTTTTCATCTCTAATGCCATTATCTCGGGTCGAGCCGTTGTAGGCGGATACGGTAAATTTATGAGATTAAAACCAAGAGGCTTAAACAATATTTGGACTGCTACAGTAGTAGCTTTCGTCATCGGCTCTCAAGAGGCGGCAAAAAGGATGCAAAAGATAGGAAAAGGTAGCATCATCTCCATAAGCAGTACGGGAAATCTTGTCTATATAGACAATTACGCAGGACACGGAGCGAACAAAGCCGCCGTTGAAGCTATGGTAAGATACGCGGCGGCGGAACTTGGAGAGATGGGCATAAGAGTCAATGCCGTAAGCGGCGGTCCCATAGAAACGGATGCTTTAAAGGCTTTTGTAAATTATCAAGAGATAAAAGAAAAAGTCAAAGAGCTTTCACCTCTAAATCGCATGGGAAAGCCTGAAGATTTGGCGGGTGCTTGTCTATTTTTGTGTAGCGAAAAAGCGGATTGGATAACGGGACAAACCCTCATCATAGACGGAGGAACCACTTTCAAGTGATCAATCTACCCAATATTTTGGCGTTTATACGCATATTGATGGCGCCTTTGATGTTTCTATTTCTTGTCGATAGGGATTTGCCTATATTTAACGGCATGGATAGTAGTTGGCTGGACTATTTTGCCGCACTATTATTTGTCTTGGCAAGCGTTACCGACTTTTTTGACGGATATATCGCAAGAAGTTGGAACCAGATGACAAAACTAGGCGCCGTCCTAGACCCTCTTGCGGATAAAATGCTTATATTGGCCGCATTTTTAGGCCTTATGTATATCGGCAGAGCTTCTCCTTGGGCGATACTTCTTATACTCGTTAGAGAGTTTTTCATAACGGGTCTTAGAGTTTTGATGGCGGGAGAAAACAGGAGTGTAAAAGCCTCTTTTATAGGAAAAACCAAAACGGTAGCCCAAATGTTCGCCATAGGTTTTTTGATGATGAATTGGCCTTACGCTACGACTCTATTGTGGTTTGCCGTATTTTTAACTCTATACTCTGGATACGAGTATGTTTACACCTACATAAAAGAGAGTTAAGATGAGTATATTTATCTCTTTACTGATACTGTCGTTGCTAATATTTTTTCATGAATTAGGACACTTTTTAGTGGCAAAATATTTCGGGGTCAAAATAGAAGTTTTTAGTATCGGATTTGGAAAAAAACTCTACAAAAAGGTTCATAACGGTACGGAATATTGTATCAGCGCCATACCTCTTGGAGGCTATGTGCAGATGAAAGGGCAAGACGACTTGGACCCTACCCGTTCTAGCCAAGATGAAGATAGTTACAACGCAAAATCCCCTTGGCAAAGGATAGGGATACTTTTGGCGGGTCCGGGCGCAAACTTTTTGCTTGCTTTCTTGCTCTATATCGTCATGGGGATTATCGGAGTGGATAAGCTAGCGCCCGTCATCGGCAAAGTATATCCCGACTCCCCGGCTTTTAAAGCCAAACTTCAAAAGGGTGATAAGATTTTACAAATCGACAAACACAAAATCGTGACTTGGGACGATATAAAAAACGCTATCAAAGAGGATTCGAAACAAGAAAGTATCATCATAACCGTAAAAAGAGGCGATAAAATCATAAAAAAGAGACTAACTCCCCGCATAGAAAGTATGAAAAATATCTTTAATGAAACGGTAAAAAGAAAAATTATCGGAATATTGCCTAGCGGGGACATAGTGCATATCAAATACTCGTTTCTTGACTCTTTTAAGTTTGCGTATCAAGAGACATTAAACGCTTCAAGATTTATCTTAAAAGGGCTTGAAAAGATGATAGAAGGGGTGGTTCCGGCAAAAGAGATGGGGGGAGTTATCTCCATAGTTCAAGTCACATCCCAAGCCGCATCAGCCGGTATAGTGGCACTTTTGGGCTTAACCGCTCTTATATCGGTCAATCTGGGAATTTTAAATCTTTTTCCCATACCAGCACTCGACGGAGGACATATAGTTTTTAATCTATATGAGATAATCTTCAAAAAACCTCCGAACGAAAATGTGATGTATAAACTCACATATGCAGGCTGGGCGATACTTTTAAGCTTGATGCTCTTTTCGACATATAACGACATCAATAGATTGATAGAAGGATAGATGATGGATAGATTTGAAGAAAATTTCGATAAAGTTTGGCAAAAAGTTGAAAAAGCCAGGATAGAAACAAACGAACATAGTATCGTCAAAATAGTAGCGGTCAGCAAATATGTCGGCAAAGAGGAGATAAAAGCGCTTTACGATATAGGACAACGAGCTTTCGGCGAAAATAGAGTGCAAGATTTAAAAGATAAATCAAGCGCACTGGAGGATTTGCCTCTTGAATGGCACTTTATAGGAAGATTGCAAAAAAATAAGATAAATCATCTAATAGATTTACCCGTATCGCTAATCCAATCATGCAACGGCTTTGAACTTGCAAAAGAGATAGATAAAAGAGCCGCCGTAAAAGGTAAAAAGCTGGATATTTTATTGCAAATAAATAGCTCCGGCGAGCCTACAAAAGCGGGAGTTTCACCACAAAGCGCCATAGATACATACGAACAAATAGCAAACGAGTGTAAAAACTTAACCTTAAAAGGCGTTATGAGCATAGGCGCTCACACCGATAATGAAAAAGAGATAATAAAAAGTTTTGAAACTACTTATAAGATTTATGAAAAGCTAAAGCCAAAAGGCGCTCAAATCTGCTCGATGGGAATGAGCGGAGATTTTGAACTTGCCATAAAGTGCGGCTCAAATATGTTAAGGCTTGGAAGTATACTTTTTAACTCACATTAGTAAATTTTTCTTATTTTTTTTATAATATTATTTAATATTTAAGACACATTTTATTGACATTTAATTTCTAATTGTGTATACTTTTGTTACTATTTAATTACTTTTTTATGTGATACTAAATATTTAAGAATTTTTTTAGTATCATTATAGAAAAATTAATAATAATTTAATTTTTTATAGGTATGATATCTATTTTATAAAGAATTATATTAATTTTAGCGACAAAAGGAGAACAAGTGGCACTAATTTGGAGAAGAGGAATGTCCGTAGGTAACGAGACGATCGATCATGATCATAGATATCTTGTTTGTTATCTAAATACGGTTGAACTTGCATTGCAAAAACCTGAAAATGAGGAGGTGCTACTGACATCTTTATCTCAACTTTACAATTATGCCTATGAGCATTTCATAAGAGAAGAGTCTATACAAAAAAAGATTAAGTATCCAAATATTAAAGAGCATAGAAAAGAGCATCAGCAGTTACTTGAAGAGTTATTGGATTTAAAAAACAAAATAAAAAACGAATATGACAACGAACATATTTCTAAAAACTATGATGAAATAGTTAAATTTTTGAGGCATTGGCTAATAGATCATGTTTTAAATACCGACATGGCTATGAAGAAATATCTTGAAAAATATCCAAAGAATTTCCCTAATCAGTAGAACGATTGTCATCGTTCTACTCTTTTTTTGCTTAAAACCCTAAAGCCTCATCTATAAGTATAATAGTGGTTCTACCCTTTTCATCACCGTTTATATAGGTAAATTTATTGGCGATATTGTCCTCATTGTAAAACTCTTCGCCCAAAAAGGTATTCA
>JAADDL010000088.1 GCA_013153915.1 Campylobacterota bacterium | reverse complement strand
CGTTTTGCGTTGATAGCGGCGAAAAGTGTGGATTGTATCCGTATAAATCCCGGAAATATAGGCGATAAAAAGAGAGTTAAAGAGGTGGTTAAGGCTTGTGAAGAGAGAGCCATACCCATAAGGATAGGAGTCAATAGCGGCAGTCTTGAAGAGAAGTTTGAGTTAAAGTACGGGCAAAGCGCCAAAGGTATGGTTGAATCAGCACTTTACAATATCAAATATCTTGAAGATTTGGGATTTACTAATTTTAAGATATCTTTAAAAGCTAGTGATGTTGAAAGAACGGTTGAGGCTTACAGGATGTTAAGACCTCTCGTGCCTTACCCTTTTCATCTTGGAGTAACCGAGGCGGGCACTCTTTTTCACTCTACGATAAAATCCTCCATAGCTCTTGGAACTTTGTTGCTTGAGGGTATCGGAGATACTATGAGAGTCTCTATCACGGGCGAGCTTGAAAAAGAGATAGAGGTTGCTAGAGCCATACTAAAAGATAGCGGAGTGGCGAAAAACGGCGTCAATATCATTTCGTGTCCTACTTGCGGTAGGATAGAGTCCGACCTTGTAAAAGCCGTGGAAGAGGTTGAGGAGAGGTTGGCTCTTTTGGATATCAAAGCGCCTTTAAACGTTTCCGTGATGGGATGTGCGGTAAACGCTTTGGGTGAGGCAAAAGGCGCGGATGTAGCGATAGCTTTCGGAAAAAACGGAGGTCTTATCATCAAAAGAGGCGAGATAGTGGCGAAACTTAAAGAGAGTGAGCTTGTGGATAGATTTGTCAAAGAGGTTGAAAAAGTAGCTTCGGAGATGGAAAATGAGTGATGTTTTAAATAGTATCAATATCGAAAAAGCCGTACTTAGTTCCATCATATTTGACCCGAATATTTTTGAAAGCGTTGCCGAGAAGTTACAGCCGAAAGATTTTTATCTACCTTTTCATAGATATCTTTTTGAGGCTATGATAGAGTGCGAAAGGGATGATAAGCCAATCGATGAGGAGTTTTTAAGAAAGATACTCAAGCAGAAAAATAGATTTGACGAAGAAGCGTTTTTGGAGATACTCTCTACTAGTCCGCTATCAAGTACTTCGGCTTATGTTGATGAGATAAAAGAAAAATCCATAAAAAGAGAGCTTATATCTTTAACAAGCGAGATTAAAGAGGTGGCTATAGAGCAAGATTTGCCTACAAAAGAGGTGCTTGATTTGATCCAGCAAAAGCTCTATAAGATAAGCGCCGAAACAAATAGCGGTGATTTTAGGGATTCACCCGAAGTGGTGGAGGCTACCTTAAAGCATATCAAAGAGATGAAAGAAAGAGGCAACCAAGGTGTGGTCGGAGTAGATACCGGCTTTAGACAGTTAAACGAATTGACAACGGGTTTTGGAGAGGGCGACCTTGTCATCATAGCGGCAAGACCAGCTATGGGAAAGACCAGTTTTGCTCTAAATATCGCCGAAAAAGCTCTAAAAGACGGAAGAGGAGTGGCGATATTTTCTCTTGAGATGCCGGCGGAACAGCTTATGATAAGGATGTTAAGCTCCATAACATCTATACCGATGCAAAAGTTAAAGATAGGGGATTTGAGCGACGATGAGTGGAGCAGACTCTCAAGTGCAATGGATGAAATGAGTAAGTCTAAGCTTTTTGTGGACGATAACGGCTTGGTTGATATCCATCATGTTAGAAGCAAACTTAGAAAGTTAAAATCCGCTCATCCTGAAATATCTCTTGCGATTATAGACTATCTACAGCTTATGAGTTCAAGCGGCAACAAAGATAGACACCTTGAAGTCTCAGAGATAAGCAGAGGCTTGAAGCTTTTGGCAAGAGAGTTGAATATGCCTATCATCGCTCTTTCTCAGCTAAACAGAAGTCTTGAAAGCAGAAGCGATAAAAGACCTATGCTTAGCGATTTGAGGGAGTCGGGAGCTATAGAGCAAGATGCCGATCTTATACTTTTTGTCTATAGAGACGCAGTCTATAGGATAAGAGAAGAGAAAGAAAAGGAGATGAAGGCTAGACAAGAGGGGAAAGAGTATAAAAGTACGTTTTTCTCAAAACCCGAAGAAGAGGCTGAGATAATTATCGGTAAAAACAGAAACGGTCCCGTGGGAGTTGCCGACCTTATCTTCCAAAAGAGTTGCACTAGATTTGTCGACCAAGGCTCAATGCCTCCGGAGATAGTGTATGAGGATATCAAAGAAGCAAACATAGAGATACCTTCCGGATTAGATGGATGAGTTAAGACTTCCTCTTTTTAGAAATAAAAAAGATCCTCTTTTTTTACTGCTTATCTTAGGCATAATACTGTCGGTAAATCTGTACCTAAAGTACCAAAACTATAAAAAGCTAAAAATCGATAAATACTACAAAACTACCGCATTTGTACTAAAAGAGTTTTTGAAAACTAGCAAAAATAAAAAACCGTACACCATACTAAAACTAAAAGACAAAAACGGCGAAATATTTTTCGGCATAGTATGGGGCAAGCACTTGAAAGATATGGAAAATTGCGTAGTAAATCTCAAGGTTAGAACCGACAAGATAGGTTTTATCGACTATCTTAAAGGCTTTTTTTCTTCGGTTTACGCCGTAAAAATCGTTAGCCGTGCGAAAAATTTTAGACAAGAGGTATCAAACTTTATCAAAAAGCAACACGAAAATAGCTATTTAAAAGAACTGTTTTCCGCTTTGTTTTTAGGCACATACCTTCATAAAAATACCAGAAACGCCGTACAGACTTTCGGTATCTCCCATCTTGTAGCTATCAGCGGTTTTCATCTGGGGGTTTTAGCTTCTATGGTATTTTTTATATTCTCTTTTTTTTATCGGGTTTTTCAAGATAGATATTTTCCGTATCGTAGTAAAAAGCTGGATTTGACATTTGTTTCGGTGGCTATACTTTTTGCGTATCTTTGGCTTGTAGGGTTTGCTCCTTCGTTGCTAAGAGCCTATATCATGCTTGTTTTGGGATATGTGATGTATATAAGGCACATTAAGATTATCTCTTTTGAAACTATAGTATTAACGATTGTTCTTATCGTCTCTTTTTATCCCGAGATGTTATTTAGCGTCTCTTTTTGGTTTTCCGTAAGCGGAGTATTTTACATATTTTTATTTTTGCACTATTTCAAGGAGTTAAAGCCTTGGCAAATATTTTTGTCGATAAATTTTTGGGTATATTTTATGATGATGCCTATCGTGCATTTTGTGTTTTTTTCGTTTGATATTTATCAGCTATTTTCACCTTTTTTATCTATGATTTTTGTCTTGTTTTACCCTATCGAGCTATTTTTACATTTGATAAACGAGGGAGGATTGCTTGATAGCTTAGTGGTAAGATTGTTTGATGTAAAAACCGTAGCGGTATCCGTAAAAACACCGCTTTGGTTTTTAGTTGCGTTTGTGCTTGTCTCTTTGTCGGCGGTATATAAAAAAGTCTTTTTATATATTTTAACGATACTTGATATATCCTTTTTTCTCTATCTACTCTACCGTTACGCTTTTGGCTAAGTTTCTAGGCATATCCACATCGTTTCCGAGTCTTACGGATATCTCAAGCGCCAAAAGTTGCACTATCACGCTCATTTCGAAAAATTCAAGCATCGGATGGTCATATCCTTTGGTCTTTATAAAGTCGTCGGCTATCTCAAACTCCAAAGGGCTAAGCGCTAGTATGGTGGCGTCTCTGGCGCTCAACTCTTCGACATTGCTTTTTACTTTATCGTAAAGCAAAGATTTGGGCATAAGGGCTACGGTAAAAAGCTCACTATCGGCTAGAGCTATAGGACCGTGTTTCATCTCGCCCGCAGGGTATCCTTCGGCATGCAGATAGCTTATCTCTTTTAGTTTTAAAGCGCCTTCAAGCGCTAAAGGGAAAAATATATCTCTGCCTATAAAGAAAAACCCATGACCGTGAAGGTATCTTTTTGACAATCTCCTTATCTTTTCGTGTATTTTTTCGTCAACCTTTAAAACTTCGGGAACTTTTGATATAATTTTTCTCTCTTTGTGAAAATACTCTTTATCTATCGCACCTCTTAAAAGCGCCAATTTTAAAGAGAGTATCCACAAAAGCAAAACCTGAGTGGTAAAGGCTTTAGTGCTTGCCACCCCTTTTTCTATGCCTGCTCTAGTAAGTAGCGTTTTATCGCTTAGTCTTACTATGGAAGAGTTGTCTACATTGCAGATAGAGAGAGTTTTTAGCCCCGCTTCTTTTGCCATCTTTAAAGCCTGCAAAGTATCGGCGGTCTCTCCGCTTTGGGAAATAACGACAAAAAGAGTATCTTTTAAAAGCAAAGGCTCTTTATATCTAAATTCGCTGGCTATCTCTACCGTCGTTTTTATCTTGGATACTCTTTCAAATAGATAAGATGTGGCTAACGCCGCATGATAGCTTGTGCCGCAGGCGCATATAGTTATCTCTTTGATATCGGCAAAGAAGTCGTCTTCGATATCTTCAAGGACTATATCGTCTTTAGCGACTCTTCCCATAATAGTTTCGCTGGATACGGCACTTTGTTCGTATATCTCTTTTTCCATAAAAAATCTATATCCGTCTTTTTGAGCGGATAATTTTCCAATATTTAGAGGTTTAAATAGCGTCTCTTGTTTTATTCCTTCGCTAAAAAGCGCTATTTCGCCTTTTTGAGCGTAGCCGTAATCTTTGTCGTTTAGATAGATGACTTCATCGGCAAAACCTATCAAGGGGGCGTCGCTGGAGCTGAAAAATATCTCATCCTCGTCATTTTTTCCGACTATAAGAGGCACTAAGTTTTTAGCGAAAAATATTTTTTTAGGGTCGGCTTTTGTGATAAGAAGTATGGCGTACGCTCCTTTTAGCAACTTGATAGTCTCTTCAAAGGCTTCAAAAGGCTCTTTACCGTTTTTTAGATTTTCTTCAAAGAGGTGCACGATAACTTCGCTGTCGGTTTGAGATATGAAATTGACTCCTTTTTCTTGAAGCTCTTTTTTTAACTCTTGATAGTTTTCGATGATACCGTTATGTATAACATAAGAGAACTCTCCAAGATGAGGATGGGCGTTTAACTCGGTAGGTTTGCCGTGTGTCGCCCATCTTGTGTGTCCGATAGCCAAGCCGAAACCTTCACTTTTGAAGTTTTTGGTTTTTTCTACTAAATTTTCAAGTTTTCCGACGGCTTTGAAATGCGTTATCTCTCCGTCTTTAAGTACCGCCAAACCTGCACTATCGTATCCTCTGTACTCCAACTCTTTTAATCCGTTTAGTATAAACTCTTTTTTTTCCCTTTCGCCGATATATCCGACTATCCCGCACATATTTTTTCCTTTATTTTTTCAATATTATCGCAAAATTTTCCGTTTTTTTCTATCAAAAACAGATTGTGAGCTTTTTGTTTGATAGTTTGTATCTTTGCCGTTGCTATATCGACTCCAAATTCGTCAAATACCGATACCACATGAGCCATCAAGGCTTTTTGGTCTTTCGTGTGGAGTATCATCTTTGCGTAAGTTTTTGAGTGATTGCAGTCAAATAGCAAATCTTTCCTATCAATTTTCGGGATATTATACCCAATCTTTCTACTCATATCAAATGATTTTTGTAAAACCTCTTTTATAAAAAGTATCTCATCTTGCTCAATCTTTTCAAGAAAATCTATCTTAAAGTATTTTATCTCGTCAAATAGTTTAAATATATCCATCCCGCTTACATTTAAAAAACTGAGTTTCCCAAGTAGATAACCGACATTTAGCTCATTTTTTCGCATGATGGAGATGCTAAGATTTTGGCTGTTGTCTATCTTGTAGTCATACTCTTTATCTTTAAGAGAGTTTGCCCAAAGAGATAGCGATACTATTTGAGACGGTTTGTGTTTGATGAAAAATATATTTGAACCTATGGAGAGTATCTTTTTTTGCAACGGTTTTTTTAGTTTTTTAAAATCGTCAAATCTTTTAAGGGAGTTTTCCTTTCTCAATCTTCTTGAGGTTTCGTCTATCAACTCCTCTTTTTCAAACGTATCAAGAGAGATGCCGTATAGCTCTTTTAATAAAGATGAAAAAAACGGCGAATATATCTTATTGTTGACCGCTTTCATGTCACAATAGGTCAAAATATATAGCATATTTAAAGCTTTGACGCTTCTAAGTCTTGATATGAAAGACAGTATGACTTGTTCACTATATATATCTTCTCTGCTTGCCGTCGTATTCATAAGAGTATGGTATTTTATAAGCAGGGAGCCTAAATTTATCGACTTTTCGTCAAAACCCAACTTTTCGGCTTGAGTTTTAAATATGGAAGCTCCCACGACCCTGTGGTCTTTTTTTCTGCCTTTTCCGATATCATGGAAAAAAATAACAAGCCTAAGCAGAGCCTTTTCATCCTCGCTAAGCTCGTCAAAAAGTTTTTTGATATCTTTATCGTCTATATTTTCAAGAAAATATAGCGACTTTATCGAATGTATATCGACGGGATATTTGTGATAACCGTCAAATTGCGGCAGATTCATAATCTTTTTAAAAGGGGTAAACACCTCTTGCAGGATATCCGCTTGAAAATAGGCGTCAAATAGTTTGTATATACGGTTTTTGTAAAACAACTCTTTTTTGTACTTATAAATTTTTTTGGAATTTTTTTTGTTAAATTTCGTTTTTTTAAGGTAATTGATATAGCTTATATCGAAGTTTAAATCTTTATCCGACAGTCTAAGCGACATCTTTAATATATCGATATAGCCGTCTCCTTGTTTATCCAAAGAGGCTATAAGAGTGTCGTTGCATAGATAGATTTCGGGAGATATGCGACTATTTTTTAATAAAGGTATATTTTTTTTATCAAATAGTACGCTTTTGGTTAATTTTTTAATCAGTAATTTTGTCGTTGTCTTTATGGTTTTAAGAGAGTGCAGAGTTTGACTTACCAGTTGATTTTGAGCCGACTTGTATCTGCCGTCTTTAAAACCGAGCATTTTGGCTACATCGGGAATATTTTGAAGATTTAAAGTATCGTTTTTCTTTTTGCTGGAGAGATGAAGCGCTGATCTAACTCTAAAAAGAAACTCTAGTGCCGTTCTATACTCTTTGTATTCGCCCTCATTGATATATTTCGGTATCAACTCTTTTATATTTCTTACTCTATAAAGCGCATTGGCCACCCAAAATAAAGAGTTAGCGTCCCTCAATCCTCCGATGCCCTCTTTTATGTTCGGCTCCATATCAAATTGAAATTTTTTATATCTTACGGCATTTATCTTTTGGAGTGTCAGTATAAACTCTTTTTGTTTGTAAGCTCTTATCCTATCTATCTCTCTTTGAGTTTTCATCCATAAGATTTTAGAACCGCAAAGAAATCTAGTCTCAAGCATTGCCGTTTTAACGGTAATATCTTGTTTTGAAGCTTCTAACAATTCGTCCAATTTGTGGGTTCTGTGTCCGAGTTTTAAACCGGCATCCCACAATATATGAAGGACGGAGCGGATAATCTCTTCGGCGTTGTATCCTTTGATATCTTCATATACGAACATAATATCTATATCGGAATATACGCAAAGTTGCTCTCTGCCGTAACTTCCTAAAGCCGATAAAACGATGGGGATTTGGCTTTGAAAAGGCAGATAATCCCCAAAAAATTTTCTAAGAACATATCTATAGACCGTATCTATAAACTCATCTATTTTTTTTGTGTGTTTTACAAGAAAATCTTTTCCTTGTTTTTGTTTAAAAATATCATCAAGCGAATCCAAATACTCTTTGATACTTTTTTTTATCTCTTTGGATATCTCAAAATCACTAGCTTTTTGCTCTATCAAATCCTCTATCTTATAAGCAAGATCGCTATACAAAATAGACCTTATATCTTAGATTTGGACCAAAAGAACTCTATCCAATCTTTCGCCTCCTTGACGGCAAAATCAGGCTTGATGATGGATGTCGGTTTATAAAATATCGCCGCATTTTTAAATTCCACTTTGGGAAATCTGTTTTGTAGCAACACGGTTATCTCATGCATAGTCTCTCCGCTATCTATGATGTCGTCGACGATGACCGTCTTTTTGGATTTGGAGAGGTCGGGTATGTTGTAAACCTTTATATACTCAAGCTTTTTTTGATCGTCATAATGTATGGAGTTTAAAGAGTATAGATTTCTTATACTCATAAATTCGGCGAGGAAATGACCCAAAGTCATTCCCCCTCTGGCTATCGCCACTATGCTGTCGCACCCGTACTCCTCGAGGTCTTTTGCCATAACCTCAACATCTTTTATAAACTCTTCATAGCCGTAATATGTCATCTTTTAGCCTAATGAAATATAAAAACGAGAGAACCGATAGCGGCTAAGGAGATGACCCCTATGTTGATTCGGTTAAATTCGCCTCTTATCAAAAGCAAGAACAGATATGCTATGAAACCGAGAGACAATCCGTTGGTGATGGAGTATGTCAAAGGCATCATTAAGGTTATGATAAAAGCCGATACGGCGGTAGGTATATCTTGAAAATTGATATGCTCCAACTCCGTAAACATCAAAACTCCGACCATCACGAGTATCGGATAGATAGCGTTTGCGGGAATTGATTCGAAAATCGGAAGCATAAAAAGGGTGAGTATAAAAAATAGTCCCGTAAATACGGCGGTAAGACCCGTTCTTCCTCCCTCTTCGACACCGCTTGCGCTCTCTATAAAACTTGTTGTGGTAGATACGCCCAAAAGCGCGCCCAAGCTTGTCGCAACGGCATCAACCTCAAGAGTCTTTTGAAGCTCTTTGGAGTCGTCTTTGAAAAGTCCCGCTCTATATCCGACCCCCGCAAGAGTACCTAGTGAGTCAAACATATCGGTTATCAAAAATGTGATGATAACGGGAAGCAAAGATAGTGAAAGAGCGCTTGCTATATCAAGCTTTAAAAATATCGGCGAGATTGAAGCGGGCATTGAGAAGATGCTTTTTGGCAACTCTCCAAGCCCAAAAGCCCAACCTACTATGGATGTAACCAAAATAGCGAGTATAAAAGCTCCTTTTATCCTCCAAGTGTAAAATCCAAAAGCTACTAAAAGTCCGAATATTCCAAGAAGCACATGAGGTTCGGATAGGTTGCCAAGACTAACAAGTGTCGCTTTGTTGGCTACTACTATACCCATCTCTTTTAAGCCAATAAATGCTATAAACGCTCCTATACCGGCGCTTATGGCTCTTCTTAAGTCCGTTGGGACGCTTTGCATCACCCATACCCTAAAGTTTGTAAAAGATAGGATGATAAACAAAACTCCCGAAATAAACACTATACCCAAAGCCGTTTGCCAAGGAAGTTTCATCCCAAGGACTAAGCCGAAAGTAAAGTATGCGTTAAGTCCCATACCTACACTCATAGCTATAGGGGTGTTAGCCCATAGACCGTTTAAAACGGTGGATATGATGGTGATGAGTGCCGTCGCCGTCATGATAGCGCCCATATCCATACCCGTTTTACCCATGATGATAGCGTTGACCGGTACGATATACATCATCGTCAAAAATGTCGTAAATCCCGCTCTCGCCTCCGTTTTGACATCCGTTCCCCTCTCCTGAAGATGAAACATCTCAAACATCTGCTTTCCTTTATTGATGTAAAATAATATGTGATTATAGCCATACTTATTTTAAATTTTGGTATAATCCGTCAAAATAATACAAAGAGAAGCGATGAATAATATTATTGATAAAATTAAAGATAACAAAAGAGTGACTTTCGAAGAGGCTTTGAAGTTGTATGAGTTAGACCTGTTTACTCTTGGGAAACTTGCCGATGAAAAAAGAGTGCAAAGATACGGTAAAAAAAGTTTTTTCAATGTCAATAGACACATAAATCCGACAAACGAGTGTAAAGACATCTGCAAATTTTGCGCCTTTTCGGCAAATAGAAAAAACCCGAACCCCTATACTATGAGTCATGAAGAGATACTATCTATCGCTAAAGAGGCGGTCT
>JAADDL010000011.1 GCA_013153915.1 Campylobacterota bacterium | reverse complement strand
GGTGCTTTTAAAAACACGAGAGAAAAATCTCTGTGATACTTATCTTCAAATCTTTCAAGCAAAGATATATGGTGTTTTACTATAGGAAATATATCTTTGAAATCCATTTCAACGCAAGCCATATTTCATCCTCAAGTAAGTTCTTTATCCGTTTGATTATCGGATATTATGTTTTTTATACCTTTAAAAACAAAAGTATTCCAGCCGTCCTTGTAACTATACAATAATTGTAGCTTATGTGCCCTTAAAATATTATCAACAAGATAAAGACCCAAGCCAAAACTATCTTTTTGGTTGCCTTCACTGGTGAATGGCTCCATATACTCTTTTAAGTCCTTTTGTAGTTTTTCTCCTCTATTTTTAAAGATGATGGCTTTATCGTTGACTATGATTTGCACCTTTTTGTCGGGAGAGTATTTTATGGCGTTATCTATCATGTTTTTTATAGCTACGCTAAATAGTTTAAAGTCAACTTTGAGATTTAACTCTTTTGTTTTGATGAGTTCAACTTGACTTCTGTCTATCATAGCAAGGTCGATGGCTTCGTCTATGATATCTATAAGTCTAAAACTTTTTCTTTCAAGATTGATAAAACCGCTTGAGATTTTTTCTATGGTAATAAATTCGTCAAGTAGGTTTTGTAGCTTCTCAAATACAGATATGAGTCTCTCCTTGTTTTTTCCCTCCGGCAACATTTCAGCCGTAATTCTACCTTTTGTGATAGGAGTTTTTAGCTCATGCATGATATTTCTAAGAAATAGTATCCTTGAGCTATTCAATCTTTTTATCTGCTTTACCGCATTGTTAAAAGCGTTTGCCACATCGGCTATCTCGTCGTCATTATCAAGCTGACACACCTTTACGTCAAGATTGCCTTTGGCAAATTTGTCTATCTCCACTTTTAATTTTTTAAGAGGCAAAAGTTTTTTGATAGTCCAGATGTAAGCCATGATGATAAGAATCAGTATGGATACGAATATAGATATATATATCAAGTCTTTTTTGGTGTTGTACGCCATATCCTTTAGTAGCAAAGAGTAGTGCTTGGTGCTGACATACAAGTATGCGTTGTCGTTATCTTTGAGTATGAGAGCCGTACCGATAGAGGAGGTGTGCTGAAAGACTATCGGTGTGTGATTTAGTATATAAAGAGCTTTTTTGACATCTTTTATGGGCTTCATGTGATACTCTTCCAATAGCTTGAAAAAATCTTTTAGCGTAGGAGAAAAGACCAGTTGGTATTGGATGGATTTGGATAAGAGTGCGTATCTGTTTAAAAAGTTTTTGGTATCTTGCTCTCTTTCGTATTGATAAAAGAGGATAAAAGTAAATATGACGCCTATGGTCGCCATAATAAATATAAAAGTTATACTGGAAAAGATGGAGGATTTTTTCATGGTATAAACTTATAGCCTATGCCTCTTACGGATTTTATGTGTCTTGGCTCTTTTGGAGATTCGCCTAATTTTTGTCTTATTCTCCCGACTATCACATCTATACTTTTGTTGCTACTCTCTTCGCTTATAGCCTCTATATTGTAGATAAGCTCCTCTCTTGAGACGACACCGCCCTCTTTTTTCATCAGATAGCTAAGTATGCCGTATTCCGCCGCCGTCAAATCTAAAGGTTTTCCTTTAAATCTTATCTCTTGCTTGTTTTCATCAAGCACCAACTCTTTTTCTTCCTCTTTTTCATCTTTTTTGATGCTCGGCTGTCTTCTAAGTATAGTCCTTATCCTCGCTTCAAGCTCTCTTGGGTTGTACGGTTTTGGCAAATAGTCGTCCGCACCGTTTTCAAGCGCCGTTACTTTGTCTAAGATATCGTGTCTAGCCGAAGATATGATGATGGGGATATCGTAATCTTTTCGTATCTCTTTGCAAACATCAAGTCCGTCGATACCCGGTAGCGTAAGGTCTAGTATGATAAGGTCGAAATCCTCCACCGATAGCATAGATAGCCCCAGATACGGGTCTTCCACATTTTTAACCTTTATATCGAACTGCTCGAGATACTCGGTGAGTATCTCGGCAAGTTCGGCATCATCCTCTATCATCAATATCTTTATCATCGGCTTCTCCGTTACTATTTTGCTTTATATACAAGAGGTATCACATAATCTCCTCTTTGGATATATATTACGCCTTTTTTGAGATTTTTTACGGCGTTTTTGTAGTCGTCTATATTTTTTATCATCTTATTGTTTATCTGTATGATAATATCTCCTATCTTAAATCCCATATTATCGGCGACGGAGTTATCCTCTACATCGGTTACCAAAACACCGTTTACATCTCTTGGTATTTGATAATTGTATCTAATTTCTTTATTTAATTCAACAACCTTTAAACCTTCTATGCCGTTTTTGCCTTTTCCAAAAGCCGTTTTGTCGCTATCTGGCATTTTTGCGAGTTTTAGATTTACGACTTTTACTTTGTGGTCTCCGGTTTCTATCTTTAAAGTAATCTCTTTATCGGGCTTTAATGAACCTATGAAGTTTTTAAGCTCGTTGGCGTCTTTTATGCTTTTTCGGTCAACTTCAAATATCAAATCCCCTCTTTTTATACCCGCTTTATACGCCGGAGTGTCTTTTGCCGTTGATAGTACGAAAGCCCCGTGTTTGTGGTTATAGATGGATTTAAGGTCACTGCTGAGGTCTGTTATGGATACGCCGAGATATCCTCTTTGAATCTCTCCGTTGTTTATAAGCGCTAAAGCTATCTTTTTTACCATATTTGAAGGTATCGCAAAACCTATACCGTTGTTTCCTCCGCTTCTTGTGATGATGGCGCTATTGATACCTATGAGATCTCCTCTGCTATCCACCAAAGCTCCGCCTGAGTTGCCGGGATTGATAGAAGCGTCCGTTTGTATGAAGTTTTCATACTGATTTATACCTACTTTATTTTTATTGAGTGCGGATATAATACCGCTTGTGACCGATTTGCCTACTCCGAAAGGATCGCCTATGGCAAATACGACATCGCCTACTTTAAGCCGGCTTGAGTCCGCAAATTTGATAGGATGGAGATTTTTTGCCTTTATCTTTATAACGGCTATATCGGTTTTTGGGTCTTTGCCTACGACTTTTGCGTCATACTCTTTGTCTTTTCCCTGTATGGTTACTTTTATCTTATCGGCGTTTGCCACGACATGGTTGTTTGTCACTATATATCCGTCGCTGGTTACGATAACCCCGCTACCTAAAGCGTAGCTTTTTCTCTCAAGTTTCTTTGGTATTCTGTGGTGAAAACCTTGTCCGAAAAAATCTCTAAAGAACGGATTTTGATACAAATCGTACATTTGATTGTTAAGATACACTTTTTTGGTCGTCGATATGTTGACTATACTTTTTTGAGGCTCTTTAAGTATGCTGTAGTATGATAATATTTTATCGCCGTTTGCCCCCGGGACGACTCTTTTTGCGACGCTTTTCGCCTCTTGAAAAGTGACCTTTGCGGATAGATTTACCGAACAAAAGGCTATCATAGCCGTACTCATTAACAGTAATTTTCCTATTTTAATTTTCCCCTTCATAAAAACTCCTTTTGGTTTTGTTTTGTGTAAGTATAAAAGATTATTGTAAACGGTAGGTAAACTGAAATTTTTAGAAAAATATCGTAAAAAAGTATAAGGTTGATTGACATAGACTAAACTTTTATGATATAATTGCGGTCAAAGAAATAAAGGAGTTAGAAGTGAGCGGAAGTTTATATGAAACATTGGGCGTAAAAGAAAACGCCTCAAGTGATGAGATTAAGAAAGCTTACAGACGCCTTGCTAGAAAATACCATCCGGATATCAACAAAAGTCCGGATGCCGAAGAGAAGTTTAAAGAGATAAACGCGGCATACGAAATACTTAGCGATCCTGAAAAGAGAAAACAGTATGATATGCACGGCGATAATATGTTCGGGGGTCAAAATTTTCACGATTTTGCCTCTTCGCATGCAAATTCAGCCGATCTTGATGAAATACTTAGAAATATTTTCGGCGGAGGTTTCGGTGGTTTTAGTGGAAGTTCCGGAGGTTTTAGCGGAGGCGGTTTTGAAGGTTTCGGCGGTGATTTTGGAGGCTATCAAAGAAGAGAGCCGAATCTTGACGTTACCGCAAGGATAACGATACCGTTTGACGTGGCGGTGCTTGGCGGTACTCATGCTATAAATTATGACGGAGAGAGTTTTAGTGTCAAGATACCCGCAGGTATAAAAAACGGAGAAAAACTAAGGATAAAAGGTAAAGGTAAAAGTTACAACGGCAAAAAAGGAAACCTTTATCTGATAGTCGAAGTGGCTCCTAGTAACGAGTACGAAAGAGTAGGGGACGACCTGTATAAAGATTTTGACGTGCCTTGTAAAGTGGCGCTTTTCGGAGGCAAGGTCAAGGTTCAAACACACTATAAAGAGATAACTTTAAAAGTCGGCAAAAATACGAAATGCGGACAGAAATTTAGAGTTAAAGGTTACGGTGTCGTCAACAGAAAAACGGGCGTCAAAGGCGATTTGTACCTAAAGGCGAATATAGTCTTGCCTAAGGTTGAAGAGCTTGATGACGAACTTGTGAAAATAATGAAAGAAAAATTACCGGGAGATTAAAAATGCATGGATATGATGAACCAGTATATCTTATAAGTGTCGTGTCTAAAGTTTTATCGATTCACCCTCAAACTCTAAGACAGTATGAGAGGGAAGGATTGATAACCCCTTCAAGGACGGAGGGAAGAATGAGATTGTATTCTCAAAAAGATATGGATAAGATTAGGATGATTTTGAGACTAACTAGAGATTTGGGCGTCAATCTTGCGGGAGTTGATATAGTTTTGCAGTTTAAAGAGCAGATAGATGAACTTGAAAACGAGATAGAAGAGTTGAAAAATGAGTTGGCAACCTTAAAAAAACAAGGTACGATAGATAAAAGCAAAAGTCTTATCAAAAAAAGGCATGCTTACGATATTATTTTATTTGGAGAGTAGTTTGAGGATATAGATTTCACGATTTTTAAACAATTTTATGATAAAGTTGGATAAAAGTCATAATATAAAGAGTTAAAAGATGAAAAAGTTTTTTGCGATTGTATTTTTAAGCGTTTTATTGTTTGCTACGGATTACGGTGCTATGAGTACGCAAGAGTTGCTTGCAATCATGAACTATACGATCGTCAAAAAAGACCAAAAGGCTATTCTTGACGAACTAAAAAGCAGAGAGAAGGAGATGAGTGCGAAAGAGAAAAAAGAGTACTTAAAAAACCTTCAAATATTGAAAAAACAAAATGCGAAAAAATAAGATATTGTTACTCGAAGACGACATCAACCTAAGCGAAACGATAGAAGAGTTTTTGGAAGAAGAGGGGTTTGATGTCGTCTGCGCTTATGACGGGATTGAGGCTGAAGATATCATATATGAAAATAGTTTCGATGTTTTGCTTCTTGACGTGAATGTGCCGGGGGTTAACGGTTTTGAACTTTTAAAAAAACTAAGAGAGAGCGGTAACGAAACTCCTGCCATCTATATAACCTCTTTAAACTCCACCGATGATTTAAGTGACGGATTTGAGAGTGGATGTGATGATTATATACGCAAACCTTTTGAGCTAAAAGAGCTTTTGTTGAGGCTAAAAAGTATCATAAAAAGAGGCTTTTTCCATAAAAAAGCAAATAAAATAAAGATATATGAGGATTGTTACTACGATGTAGATAACAATCAGCTTATAAAGGGAGGAGAAAAGGTCACTTTAAACAATAAAGAGGATAAACTTCTAAAGCTTTTACTGCAAAATCAAAACCAAGTGGTTTCCCACGAAAAGATATACGAAACTCTTTGGGGTTATGACGAGACTTATAGCGATAACTCTTTGAGGGCGTATATCAAAAATCTTAGAAAAATATTAGGAAAAGATACCATTGTCAGTATCAAAAAACTCGGATATAAGATTATTACGGAGTGAAAAGAAAAGCTTGATAGCTTTTTTATCTTTGTATATATTTTTTGCGGTTATTATACTTTTTTTTATCATATTTTTATATTATAACTTTCAAGAAGATTTGATGCTTCAAAAAAAAAGAGAGTTTTTGCAAGACTATTCCAAAACTTTTATACTAAAACTAAAAAAACTCCATAGAAATTTTTCAAAGACTCATATATATCCGACCGATAAAGGTGTAAGAACCGCCATATACGATAGCGATAAAGTTAAGATATTTTCTTTGTTAAAGGAAGAACCCAAACTAAAAAAGGTGATATATAAAATAGGAGATCAAATACAATTTGTAAAAGAGCCCGAGTCTTACTATTTGGGCGCAAAATATGTGGTATTTGAAGTAAAAGATGACGGGATTTGGTTTAAAAATTTCGTTAAAAAGGTTTTGTTGTTCGGCTTTCCTTTTTTTATAGCCGTAGTTGCGGTGGGTTATTTTTTGATGAGGCTGTTTCTAAGACCTATGAGAAATACCGTAATGCTACTTGATAGATTTATCAAAGATACCACCCATGAGCTAAATACGCCCGTATCGGCGATCTTGGCAAATATAGAGACGATAGATAAAGATAAGATGGATCCTAAAAATCTAAGAAAGATAGAAAGAGTCGATATTGCCGCAAGGACGATATCTAATATCTATCAAGATTTGACCTATTTGGTGCTAAATCACAAGATACAAACATCAAACGAAAAGGTCGATATGTCTTTGTTGGTCAAAAAAAGATGCGAATATTTCGGCGTTATCGCTAAGTCGAAAAAAATATCTTTTGAACCGGATATAAAAGACGGAGTCTATCTCTTTGTTGATAAAAACAAGATAACGAAACTTGTGGACAATCTCATATCAAACGCTATAAAATACAACAAGATAAAAGGAAAGATAAAGATAATTTTGCAAGACGGCTTGTTGGTCGTAGAAGATAGCGGTATAGGTATAAGCGAAGATAAGCTTGATGAAATCTTCGATAGATATAAGAGGTTCAACGATAGTTCGGGAGGATTTGGGATAGGGTTGAATATAGTTTGGATGATAGCAAAAGAGTACGGTCTAGAGATAAAGGTTGACTCTAAGCTTAATGAATATACGAGAGTGAGTGTAGAATGGTAAAAAAAATAATATTGTTTAGTTTGGTTTCGCTTGCTTTATTCGGTAAAGGCGGTATCGCAAAAGAGAATATATATCAAAGAAACTGCGTAAGTTGCCATAAGACGCAAGCCGTCACGCTTGATAAACTTTTTTATAGATATCTACTTAAATATAGCAGTGAAAGAGCTGTCAAGAAAGCTTTGATGGATTATTTAAAACACCCGTCGTACTTTAAGACCGTTATGCCCGAAGGGTATATCAATAGATACGGTATCAAAACTCCAACTAAGCTAAATGACGAAGAGTTAAAAAAAGCTATAGATATTTATTGGGATAAATATAAAGTATTTGGAAAACTCAAAGTTAAAGAAAAATAGATTCACAATTAATTCACTTTTTTATTGTACCATTTTACAAATCTTAAAAAAGGAGAGAAAGATGAAAAAATTAGCGATAGTAGCTTTAGTAGCTGCGGGAACATTGTCTTTGATGGCGGCGGACGGAAAAGCTTTGGCGGCAAAGTGTGCGGGATGCCATGGGGCTGATTTTAGCAAAAAGGCTCTTGGAGTTTCTAAAGTCGTAAAAGGGTGGTCTGCAGAGAAAATTGCAAAATCTCTTGAGGGATACAAAGCCGGAACATATGGTGGAGCTATGAAAGGCGTCATGAAAGGTCAAGTTGCGTCTTATAGCGATGCCGATATTAAAGCGGTTTCCGAGTATATAGCGTCAATCAAGTAATCATTAAGACCTCTTTTTAGAGGTCTTATCTATTTTTAGATAGGTAACTCTATCGTAAAAATAGCCCCCTCTTTACTATTTTTTGCATACAGTTTTCCGTTGAAGTTATCCGTGATGATGGTTTTTGACATATAAAGACCTATTCCCGTGCCCGTATTTGACTTGGTGGTAAAGTTTGCGTCAAATATCTTATGCAAGATACTTCTATCTATCCCCCCGCCGTTATCCTCTATCTCAATAACTATAAAATCCTCTTTTTTATATAGCCTTATCTTTATAAAAGGATTTTTTATCTTATTTTGCTCTAACGCCTCTTTGGAGTTGTGTAGTAGATTTAGTATGACTTGAGAGAGTTGATTTGGGTATCCTTTGTATTTGATGTTTTCGGGGATATCTAGCTCCATTTTGATACCGTTGTGTTTGATGGACGCCTCTATGATATTTACCGCGTTTTTTATAGAGTTTTTTATCTCAAACTCTACTCTCTCTTTATCGTCTTTATAAAAGTTTCTAAAATCCTCTATGGTTTGAGACATATACTCAATCTGTTCTAAAGAGTTTTGTATATACTCGTTCAAAAGTTTTTGGTCGAGTTGCCCCGTTTTGCTATACATTTTGATATTTTGAAGTATTAAGCTAAGCCTTGTTAAAGGGTGTCTCCACTGGTGGGCTATGTTTGCGAGCATTTCACCTAGTGCGGCGAGTTTTGACTGGTTTTCCAAGAGTCTATCTTTTTTTGCGTTTTTCTCTATCTCTTGAGCGACTCTCTCTTCGAGGTTATTTGCCAAATCTTTTAGTTCGTTTGATTTTTCTTGCAAAGATTCATACATAGTATTTACGGGTTTTGAGAAAAGCAACGCAAAAGGTATGGCTACTAAAATAGCAAGAAGTACCGTTAAGAATGTTCTTTTTGCTATATAGTGTTCCGCATCTTTTATCTTTTCTATCTTTTCGACATATATGAGCTTTAAATCTTGAGAGTTTTTAAATCTCAAAGGTTGAATATAGTATTTTTTATCTTTGATAAACAGAGGTTTTTTGGTACTCAATATAAGTTTGGCGTATTTTGGAAATTCGTCATATATCGTTCTTTGCTTTTGTTTGTATCTTGACCAGTTATAAAGACTATTTTTATGAATAATAAAATAACCCTTTTCGTCTACCAAATAGACATTAAATACGGGCGAGAGAGTCAATATCTTTAGATATTCTTTCATAAAAATATTTAATATCACGAAACCTTTGTAAGTGTCGTTTATGTAGATGGGGTAAGCTATCCTTATGACGGGTTTGAAAGGTTCTTCAACTTTGCCGTGTTCGACGTTTAAGTCGATATTTGAAAACCATATTTCGTTTTTACGAAGATTTAGGCACTGTTTGCAATAGTATCTTTTGGATTTGTTTTGCAGTAGATTTTGAGGCACTTCAAAAGGTTTCGCTCCTATCTTTTTCCTGTCAAATCTTATAACTTCGTTACCGTTTGCGTCTATATATCTTAATTGCATATAGTATTTGTCGCTACTTATGATAGTTAAAAATATATTGTCTACTATCTTTTTTTCTTGTTTGTCTTTGACGAAATTCAAAAAGTTTTTATTGTTAGCTATCGCCTTTAGGGTATCCGAGACATTTTCGTAAAAGAAATTAAGATACTCCATTTTGTCTTTGGCATGCACTTTGGCTTGATGTTCAAATTTTTTCAAAGCCGTTAGATTGTTGAAATATATATGGAGCATAAATATTGATGATAGTAAAAAGGTCGCAAAAAGCAGATAAGATAGAAAAAGATAGAGTTTAAACCTCTTTTTTTGTTTGTTTAAATTTTCAAGTTTTACCATATTTGTCTATTTTATATCCCGAACCTCTTATATTTACGATAAAATCCTTTTTCAACTTTGACCTTAGTTTTTTTATCTGAGTCCTTAGCGTATTACTGTTTATCGGCTTATCTTGCCAAACATACTCTATAATTTTATCATAACTTACGGTATGAGATAGATTTTTAACTAGTAAAAAGATGAGATTTTTCTCATTTTTATTTAGAGGAACTTCATTTTTTTCATTATCGATAAGCTCCATTTTATCTATATCAAAACTATATAATTCATTGAGTTTTGCTACACTTTTTGATAGATCTTTCATAAGTAGCTTATT
>JAADDL010000086.1 GCA_013153915.1 Campylobacterota bacterium | reverse complement strand
AAGATCCTGTTTAGAAATATTTTTTGCCGAACTTATCTTTTCAATCTTTTGTAATTATCTTTTTGCCTCTTGGATGTACTTTTTATAAGATAAAGCTATCTCGCTTTGAGTCATAATGGTTAATGCCATAGTGTTGTATGAATTTTTCAGATAAACTTCTCTTGCTAGGGTATAAGCTTTTTGATATTCTCCCATCGTGTAGTAAAAACGAGCTTCCAAAGCCTTCTTGTAAGAGCTGTCAAATAGTAGCAAATATGCTACAAAGAGAATGATAGGCAAAACAAGAAATACAACAAAAAACCTTTTCATGCACTAAAATCCTCTCTTTTTAACAAAGCCTCTTTTATCTTGGCTTTGGCATCCTCTTTATCCAATGAAGTCACCTTAAAAGGCTCATCGGCAAACAGATAGATAGTCGAAAACGGTTTCGGTATCATAAAGCCGTCCCAACTTTTCAATCTCCAAAAAGAGCTAGCGGTAAAATTGCAAGGCACTATGGATAGATCCTTTTTTTGAGCTATAGCGACTATCCCGTCGGCGACACTATATCTAGGACCTTTGGGTCCATCTGGGGTTAAGCCTATGTCATACCCTTTGGCAACCATCTTAAAAGCCTCTTTTAAAACCTTTATAGCTCCTTTTCTCGAACTACCTCTTATGGAGTCAAAACCGAAAAATTTTACCATTCTAGAAAGCACTTCACCGTCAAAATGCTCGCTTATCATAGTGGCAACTTTATGAGAACCTCTTAACTTTTTATACAAAAACGGTTGCATCAAAAGCTTTCCATGCCAAAACGCTATGATACAAGCGCCTTCATCCAACTCCTCTTTTGGCAAAAAATACCTTTTTTTACAACTAAGATATATCAAATTTACTACCAAATATCCCAAAAAAGGCACAAAAAGAAGTATCAACTTTCTTTTAAAGTCTTTACTCATCTTTTAAAATCTCTCCATAAAGTGCCATTCTTCTAGGATTTGTTATCTTTACATCGGCAAATTTACCGAGATATTCTTTATCGCCTTTGGCTCGTATTAAAAAGTTATTATCGCTTCTTCCGGCTATAAAACCGTCAGCTCTTAACTCTTCAAATAAAACCTCAAAAACCTTTCCTTTTTGAGACAAACTTATCTCGTCAAGTATTTCGGTATGCAAATCTTGAAGTATCTTTAGTCTTCGGCTTCCTACATCGCTCGGTATTTGATTTGGATATTCGGCCGCTTTCGTCAACGGTCTTGGAGAGTATTTAAAAGAGAACATCTGCTCAAATCTAACCTTTTTTACCACATCTAAAGTATCCTCAAAGTCCTCTTCGCTTTCACCCGGAAAAGCCACTATCACATCCGTACTTATATGGACATCTTTCACCATATCCCTAAGTTTAAATGCTCTATCCAAAAACCACTCTTTGGTATAGCCTCTTTTCATAGCCTTCAATATCTTCGTCGAACCGCTTTGCAAAGGCATATGCATGGATTTGCATATCTTTTCGTTAGAGGCAAAAACATTTAAAAACTTATCATCCATATGTAAAGGATGAGGAGAGGTAAACCTTATCCTCTCCACCCCGTCCACTTCGCTAACCGCATCCAAAAGGTCGCTAAAGTCCATCTTTTTTAAACTTTTATCGCTAAATCTAACTCCGTAGTTATTGACATTTTGCCCAAGCAAAAATATCTCTTTAGCCCCGCTTTGTACGGCTTTTTTGACCTCTTTTAGGATGATATCGGGCGGTATGGATATCTCATCGCCCCTTGTATGAGGAACGATACAGTAGGTGCAACTCTTATCGCATCCTATGGATATATTTATATACGCTTTATAGGGCGAACTTCTAAAGTCGCCAAAAGCATACTCGCTCTCGTCATAATCTATATCGGTTTGAACAAACCCGTCTTCCTTCACGGCTTGAGTTATCTTAGATACATTCCTTGCACCCAAAACAAAACTCACCGAAGGCGCTTTTTTTAGTATCTCTTCTCCTAGATGGCTTGCCGTACAGCCACAAACACCTATCTTTGCGTCCTCTTTTTTCTTTTTACTAAAGACCCCTATCTCGGAAAAGAGTTTGTGTACCGGCTTCTCTCTTACGCTACAAGTATTTATCAGTATCAAATCCGCTTGCGTTAGCTCATTTGTAAGCTCATACCCCTCTTTATCCCTAAGTTCGGCTATGATATGCTCGCTATCTCGCACATTCATAGCGCAACCGATAGTTTCTATATAGAGCTTTTTACTCATACTCATCAAAACTTACAATATATGTATCTCGTAGATATAGTCGTTCTCATCCAGCGTATATTTAACCTCTCTTAGATAGACGCTATATCCCAGCTCTTCAAAATGCTCCACCAAAGAGACCAAATCTTTATGAGAGTTGCTTTTGTCAAAATAAAATATCTTTTGCCCCTCGTTTTTCAATATCTCTTCTATCTTCTCAAGCTTTATCTTTTTCGGTTTAGCTTCAAGTTCCGTTCTGGCTAATTTTAACTCCATTTTCATCCTCTTTCAATAATATATAGTGGATAATATTATACCACTTTGTTAATAAATTGCCAATTAAGTAGATTTTCTGTATAATTACAATCTGCAATATAGATAAAATCAAATTATTTTACCGATTGCAAAACGAAAGAAGAGATGTGAAAGGAATATTTTAATGGAAAAAATCGTGGATATTATGGAATCGATAGCCCATGAAAAAGGACTCAATAAAGAAAATGTAAAAGAGGTCGTCGTCAAATCCCTATACAATACGGCAAAAAGAGTCTATGGAGACGAATACGAATACGAAGTATATATCGATCCGAAAACTAAAAACTTACAGCTATTTCAAAAGGTCTTGGTCGTTAGCGACGACGACGAAAGAGCAAAAGAGAACAACGAAAATCATATGATACTATCAAAAGCCAAAGAGATAGACCCCGATATCGAAGTGGGCGACGAACTTACCTACGAGCTACCTCTTGACAATCTAGGCAGAACGGCGTCGGCGGTACTTCAAAAAGAGTTGGAATTTCACATACAAAGACTCCTTGAGGATAAGATTTACGAAAAGTATCAAAAAATGGTAGGTCGCATTATCTCCGGTTCGGTAGTAAGAGTCGACTTTGACGAAAATACCTATATCGAGATAGATGAAGTTAGAGCCATATTGCCGAGAAAAAACCGTATAAAAGGCGAAAGCTTCAAAGTCGGAAATGTAGTAAAAAGCGTTATTAGAAAAGTGTATATCGATGCCGCAAGAGGTATGATAGTGGAGCTATCAAGAACAACCCCCAAATTTCTCGAAAAACTGTTAGAGCTTGAAGTGCCGGAGATAAAAGACGGCAATGTCGTCATCCATGATGTTGCGAGAATTCCGGGCGAAAGAGCGAAAGTATCTCTAAGTTCGATGCACCCCAACATCGATCCGGTAGGTGCCGCGGTCGGTACGAGAGGCGTTAGGATTATGGCGGTTAGCAAAGAGCTTAAAAATGAAAATATAGACTGTATCGAATATTCGTCTATCCCCGAAATATATGTGACGAAAGCTTTAAGTCCAGCCATAGTTTCGGCGGTAAAAATAGAGGGTAAAAAGGCTATCGTAACGCTTCCTAGCGACCAAAAATCAAAAGCCATAGGAAAAAGCGGAATAAACATAAGATTAGCCTCTATGCTAACCGGATACGAAATAGAGTTAGTAGAGAGAGCCGGGAGCGTAGCTTCAACGCCTCAAAGCGAAAAATCCCAAGAAAAGAGCATGGATCCCAATGCGTTAAAGTCGCTTTTTGGAGAATAAAATTGGGTATAAAAGAGCTTTCAAAAATACAATCTCAAAGATACGCCAGACATTTGGTGCTGAAAAACTTCGGTCTTGAGGGACAATTAAAACTCTTAAATTCTAAAGTTCTTATCGTAGGAGCAGGGGGCTTAGGTAGCCCCATAGCTTTATATCTCGCCGCCGCGGGCGTCGGCACCATAGGTATAGCCGACGGCGACGAAGTGGATCTATCCAACCTTCAAAGACAGATAATCCACTCTACCGAAGAGCTGGGTATGCCAAAGGTATTATCGGCAAAAAAGAGGATAAAAGCACTAAATCCCGATGTCAATGTCGTAACTTACGACTTTTTTCTCGATAAAGGCAATATTTTAGATATCGTCAAAGAGTATGATTTCGTCATAGACGGCACGGATAATTTTGAGAGTAAATTTTTGATAAACGACGCTTGCGTTTTAGCAAATAAGCCGTTTTCTCACGGGGGAATACTTAGATTTAACGGTCAAACTATGACCATAATCCCGCACAAAAGCGCTTGTTATGCTTGCGTATTTGACTCTCCGCCGCCAAAAGATAGCGTACCTTCTTGCAAAATCACGGGAGTATTGGGTTCGATAGCAGGAATGTTGGGAACCATACAGGCTACAGAAGCCATCAAGTATCTTATAGGCTACGGGGAACTTTTAACCGATAAGCTTTTGATATTTGATGCGGTTAGTATGGATTTTGACAAGGTCTCTTTTCAAAGAAATCCCGACTGCAAAGTTTGTGGCAAAAATGGCATCAAAGAGTTAAGAGACTATTAGCTTTTTGCCCTAGCGAAATGTGGATTTAGCTTTAAAAGCACCAAATCAGCCACAACATTACCAAAAAGCGTCAAAAAAGTTGAGATAATGAGTATCCCCATGATAACCGGATAATCCCTACTCATAGCACTTTGAAAAAATAAAAGTCCCATACCGTTTATAGAAAATATAGACTCCAAGATAACGCTACCTCCTATCATGCCGGGTATCGAGAGTCCAAGTATCGTAACTATAGGGGGGTAAAGATTTGGGATGATAAATCTTTTAAATATCGTCTTTTCATCTATTCCTCTACTTTTAGCGAAAAATATATAATCACTTTTTAATATATCAAGACTTAAACTTCTAACATACATACTAAGAGTCCCTACTCCTCCAAAAACCATCACAAATATTGGCAACACCAAATGCCAAGCAAAATCCAAATACCACCAAATACCGCTTTTTGGCTCTATGCTATGAAGTCCCGATATCGGAAACCATTTAAGATATACCGAAAAAAAAGCGACGAGCAAAAGTGCCAGATAAAAAGACGGCATTGCGTAACTTACCAAAGCAAACTGCTTTACGGATTTGTCAAATAGAGAGTTTTGTTTTAGTGCGGATTTGATACCGAAATAAACCGAAAGCATAAATACAAAAACCATGGCTATAAAGTTCATCAGCAAAGTTATCCCTATGCGACTCATTATCTCATCTTTTACCATTTTACCGCTAGCAAAAGAGACTCCAAAATCAAAGTGCAATATAGCCCACACCCAAGAAAAATATTGCACCATAAGAGGTTTATCCAATCCGTATATCTTTTTTAGATGTTCTATAGACTCTTTTGTGATATTAGGATTTAACTCTCCGCTTGCAAAAAATGAGTTAGGAGCGGCATGTATAGCAAGAAACGATATAAGAGATATGATAAGCATCATCAAAAATATATACAGTAGCTTTCTTAGAAACAGTTTCATCACTCTCCTTTTTTCGCCACAAATCTAAGCCACAAAAATCCGCTCAATCCCGCAAATAACGACGCCAAAAGTATACCGACCTTTGCCTGAAATATCAAATCCTCTTTTCCGGCATAAGCCAAATCGGCAACAAAAATAGACATAGTAAAACCTATGCCACCCAAAAAAGCTACACCGAATATTTGACTCATGCTACTTTTATAAGGCAACTTTGCGATACCGAGCTTGATACAAGCCCAAGCCACACCGAAAATACCCACTATCTTGCCAAGCACCAAACCGGCTATAACCCCTAGCGTCACCGGCTTTGTTATGATAGTGGAGATGGAACCGAAATCTATAGATATACCGGCATTTGCCAACGCAAAAAGAGGTATCACTATCAATGCGACGGGCAGATGCAAATCATGCTCCAACCTTGCCGCCGGAGTACCTATGGCGTCAATCCTCTTTTTAAGATTACCAAGCAAAGCTTTTTGCTTTTCGTTTAGCATATAATCCTCATCCATTTCACACTCGTCAAACTCGTCTAATATCTTTTTGGCTTCAGCCCTAAACCCCATAGGAGAGTATTTTGGCTTGGAGGGTATAGCCAAAGCGGCGATAACGCCCGCAATGGTCGCATGGACTCCTGATTTGAGCATAAAAAACCACAAAAACAGTCCAACGATAAAATATGGTAAAATCTTATGTATCCCAAAGCGATTAAAAGCTACCAAAATCAAAAAACTAACCCCCGCCAACACAAGAGGAGTAAAAAATATCTGCTTAGTATAAAATACCGCTATCACCAATACTGCACCCAAGTCATCCACTATCGCCAAAGCGACCAAAAAGGTTACAAGAGCCGTCGGCACTCTTTTTCCCAAAAGTACCAAAGCGCTAATGGCAAACGCTATATCGGTCGCCATAGGTATCCCCCAGCCCGATGCGGACTCTTTGCCGAAGTTGATGGCATAAAATATCAAAGCGGGAAATATCATACCGCCAATGGCTGAAAGTATGGGAAGAATAGCTACTTTGATATTTGAAAGTTCGCCTACCAATATCTCCCTTTTTATCTCCAAGCCTATAATAAAGAAAAATATCGCCATCAAAGCGTCGTTTATCCAGTGGTGGATAGTATATGAAAGCTTCCAAGAACCGATAGAAAACTCTATCTTTGTGTGAAATATATGCGAATACCACTCAGAAAGCGGAGAATTTGCCAACACAAGAGCCACTACGGTCATAATCATCAAAATAAGACCCGTAGTCGTTTGAGCATGCAAAAACTCCTCAAACGGAGTGGAAACCTTTTTAAAAGCCTTCTCCCAAGGCGCATAGAGTCTCAAATATCATCCTTTTTTCAAGATAACTATATTGTACCAAATTACGATAAACTTGTAAAATAAATGTATCGATTTAAAACCGCAGCTTGAGCGCAACGCCTATCGAAAATAATCCTTAGTCAATACAACTACATTATGCTATAATATTTTTAGTTTTTATTGGAGGGTGCTTTGAAAAAGATAATTTTATCCTTGCTGATGGTTTTGCATATCTTTGCGGACTCTTTAAATACTCAAATGATAAAAAATATCAAACCCGTTAAAGGCGATAACTTTAGTTTTGCGGTTTTTGGAGACAATAGAGACGGCAACGATATACTAAAAGATATCATCCGTCTAATCAACCTCGATAAAGATATAAAATTTGCCGTAAACAACGGGGACTTGGTGGCTGATGGCTATCCAAGCGAATTTAAAAAATATATCAAAATCATAAAAGCATCCCCAAAAAGCATCATCAGCGTCATAGGAAATCATGAGATACCTTGGTATGGAGACGAAAATAGTTACGAAAGGGTTTTCGGCAAGCCCTATTTTAGCTTTAGAGTCGCCGACTCATACTTTATCGTACTGGATGACAGCGATAAAAAAGGGGTATTTAAAGAGCAGTATAAATGGCTAAAAAACGAGTTAAAAAAATCTCAAAAATTTCAACACAGATTTATCTTTATGCATGTACCGCTATATGACCCGAGATACGGCAGATATGAAAAAGGTCACAGTCTAAAAAGCAAAAAGAACGCAAAAAAATTAAACAAACTATTTGACAAATATAGAGTAACGATGCTTTTTTGCTCTCATATTCACTCATATTTTCAAGGCTTTTGGCACAAGACGCCTTTTATCATCACAGGTGGTGCCGGAGCACCCTTGAAAAAAGGAGGCTTTTGGCACTATATCAAGGTGACGATAAACGGCAAAAGCGTCAAATATGATATCGTCAAAACCGATATGCGTTAAAATTTCACTAGCTACGATTTGTCGGCGATATCCCTTTCGGTTTCGGACTCACACATGAAAAAGCTCACAAAATGCGAAAAAGGCAAAGAAATTTGCCTTTTTTTATCGCAAAATTTTAATTGACAAATCTACCTCGCTTCACTCGCTACGATTTGTCGGTAGTACCCGGACTTTTTTCGTGTTCGCCACTAAAATCCTTGATTTTAAGGCTTACACATGAAAAAAGTCACAAAATGCGAAAAAGGCAAAGAAATTTGCCTTTTTTTATCGCATTTTGTCCCATTTCATTACTGTTTTGCCTTCTTCATCTTTGTCTATGGCGCCCATGCCCATTATGTTGTAGCCGGCGTCTACATAGTGGACTTCTCCCGTTACGGCGCTACTAAGATCGCTAAGTAGATACATCCCGCTATTGCCTACCTCTTCTATGGTTACGTTTCTACCGAGAGGTGCGTTTGCCTCATTCCACTTGAGTATAGCTCTAAAGTCGCCTATACCGCTTGCGGCTAAAGTTTTTATAGGACCCGCACTTATGGCGTTTACTCTGATACCTCTATCACCAAGATCAACGGCTAAGTATCTTACGCTAGATTCAAGCGCGGCTTTCGCTACTCCCATCACATTATAATGAGGTATATATTTGGGACCTCCAAGATAAGTAAGAGTCAAGATAGAAGCATTATCGTTCAAAACTCTCTCGCAAGCTCTACACAAAGCGATAAGAGAATAGACCGAGGTTTGCATCGCTATATCAAAAGCTTTTCTCTCCGTATCGATAAATCTACCGTCAAGCGCGGCTCTTGGAGCAAAAGCTACGGAGTGAACTATAAAATCAATCTTGCCGAAATCCTTTTCCAAAGAGTTTGTTAAAGCCTCAAGCTCTTCATCGTTGTTGACATCGAGTTTATAGACCTTGTCGCTTCCCATCTCTTCGGCTATCGGTCTTACTCTCTTTTCCAACTGTTCGTTTAGATATGTAAAAGCAAGTTCCGCTCCTTGTTCTCTCACGGCTTTTGCTATACCGTAAGCTATCGATTTATTGTTTGCTATACCTACTACAAGTCCCTTTTTTCCCTTCATAAACATATTCATCCTTTTATACCGTTTTTTATAATTTCGCAAAAACTTTCTACTTTCCAGCTTGCGCTTCCCACAAGCACACCGTCACAATCTTTTATATCTACTATCTCTTTGATATTGGAGCTCTTAACGCTTCCTCCGTAAAGCAAAGGGGATTTGACCCTTACTCTTAGATTTGACAATATCTCGTCAATATCTTCTCTCTTAGCACTTACCCCCGTACCTATCGCCCATATAGGCTCATAAGCCACTATAAGTTTTTCGTATCCCAAATCTATACCGTCAAATTCATCCCAAAGATACTCCATAGCGCTATTGACGCCCTCGTCTCTTATCTCTTTAGGCTCACCTATACAGTAGATTATCTCAAAGCCTTTATCTTTGAAGTAGTTAAACTTTTCCACTATCGTCTCTTGAGACTCTTTTAAGATAGTCCTTCTTTCACTATGACCTATAAGGATAGAGTTTATCTTAAACTCTTTAAGCTGGTCCAAACCTATCTCTCCCGTATATGAGCCGTTTTGCACGGGATAAGCGTTTTGAGCGCCGACTCTTATATTGTCGCTACTTTTAAAGTTATCCAAAGCCGTAAAAGAGGGAAACACAAACACATCATCGTTTATATCGTTGTCTTTTACAAAGTTGTTTAAAATCTCCATATACTCTTTTGTATAGGCTCTAGTGTTGTTAGTTTTAAAATTCGCCGCAAATATCATACTTTTTTTACCTCCAAAACCTCGATACCGGGGAGTGTTTTACCCTCCATAAGCTCCAAAGAAGCTCCGCCTCCTGTAGAGACGAATGTCATCTCGTCAATATCTCCGGCCCTCTTGGTAACATCGGCAGTATCTCCTCCTCCGACAATGGTGGTGGCGTTTGACTCTGCTATATGATGGCTCATCATGATACTACCCTTGGCAAACTTATCGATCTCATACACCCCCATAGGGCCGTTCCAAATGATAACATGTACATCGTTTATAACCTCTCTAAAGAGTCTTGAGCTTGCAGGTCCCACATCAAGCCCCATCCAATCTTTAGGTATCTCTTGGGATGGTAGATACTTGACAGTTGCATACTCGTCCATCTTGG
>JAADDL010000105.1 GCA_013153915.1 Campylobacterota bacterium | reverse complement strand
AAACGCTTAGTTTATCCGTACCGACTTTTCTAATAACCTTACTGAGTTTTCCCTCTCCGCAATTATACGCCAATGCGGCAAGATACCATTTGCCAAATCTTTTATGTAAAAATTTTAGATACTTTATGGCTACTTTTGTTGACTTTATTGGGTCTCTTCTCTCATCGATATATCTATTGACTTTGAGTCCCAACAGTTTTGCGGTTCTTGGCATAAACTGCCATAGTCCCACCGCTCTTGTCTTAGACTTCGCTTCAGCCGAAAAATTTGACTCCGCCATAGCTAAATATAAAAAAGCTTTAGGTATTTTAGCGTCGGCTATCATCTTAGTCAAAACAGGCACAAAAGTGTGTCCATCCTCAAGAACTTTTAAAAAATGTTTTGCTCTATATTTATCAAGAGTCGTTTGCATATCCACAAAAACGGGATCGGTCAAAAAACTCTCATCGATATCAAGACTTTTTAAAACTCTAATCTCTTTGGAAAAATCATCTTGCATCGTTAAAGAGGCAAATAAAAGTTCAAAACAGAAAAAGAGTGCAAAAAACAGTTTCATCGTAAATATCACCTTTATAACCCGCAGGTCAAAAATATAAACTCATATTATATCACAAAAACTCTTTAAAAACCATTTTGGCGTTTTTCGTCGTTATATCGCAAACTTCTTCGTAGCTCATCCCCAATATCTCTGCCGTTTTTTTAGCGACCAAAACGGTATATGCCGGCTCATTTCGCTCTCCTCTGTGAGGAGTTGGCGCTAGATAGGGGGCATCTGTTTCCAAAACTATCCTATCCAAAGGAATTTTCGGCAAAATCTCCACAAGCTTCTTGGCATTTTTAAAGGTTAAAACCCCGCCTATTCCGAAATAAAATCCGTTTTCAGCCAAATCAAGCAACATTTCACTAGCGTTAAAACAGTGAAGTATAGCTTTTTGAGGAAAATCTCCGTAACTTTTCAATATTTCAAAACTGTCTTGATTTGCCTCTCTGATATGGACTATAAGAGGCTTTTTATACTCAAAAGATAACTCGATTTGCTCTTTAAATAGCCTCTTTTGCTCCTCTTTTACCCTCTTTACCTCTTCTTCGTTTTCGGGAAGCCTATAATAATCCAGCCCGCACTCTCCTACGGCTATACACCTTGGATCTCTTAAATGTCTCTCCAAAAAATCTTTATAATATCCCTCCAGATTATACGGATGAACGCCTGATGCGTAATAGACCTCTTTAAAGGTATATGATATCTCTCTTGCCCTATCAAGGTCGACTATATCGGCACCGGGTATTACAAAACCATTTACTCCCGCATCCTTAGCCCTTTGTATAACCTCATCCAAATCCTCTATATATTTTCTATCGTCCAAGTGACAATGAGTGTCTATTATCATCTCTCCTCCATTAAACTTTTTGCAAACTCCATAGCCTCTTGAGCTACTTTTTCTCCGCTTATCATCCTAGCTAACTCATCTATCTTTTCATCTTTTGTTTTTAACTCTTTTACAAAGCTTTTACCGCTCTTTTTATAGACCAAAAAGTGCATATCGGCTTTTGAGGTGAGTTGCGGCTGATGGGATATAGCGAATATTTGATAATTTTTAGAGAGTTTTTTTAACACTTTTGCTATACTCATAGACTCTTTTCCACTCAAGTTGGCATCAACCTCATCAAGCACCAAAACCGAATCGGACTTTTTATTTAGTATATCGTTAAAAGAGCTTAAAAAAGAGAGTCTGACACGATTGAACTCTCCCGTACTTATCTTATCGAGACTCACTCCCCAAAAATCCAATACAACCTTATCTTTTCCGCTTTCATCAAGTTCCTTATCCTCCAAAGATATTTTGACATCATCAAGATATAAGGATTTTAGATATGAGTTAATAAGTTTATTTAACTCTTTTAATGCCTTTTTTCTGCTATCAGAGACGGATTTTGCAAGCTTTATGGCTTTTTCTTTTAAAGTCAAGTATCTTTTTGACAACTCTTCTTTTTCGTATGAAATATTTTCATAGTGCTCAATCTCTTCTTTTTTCTTTTTTAGATAGTCTAAGCACTCCTTGATAGAACCGTATCTCTGCTTTAAAGAGGATAACTTTTCCAGTCTATCTAAGATATTTTCTATCTCACTCTCGTCAAGCTCGCTCAACCTATCGGTAGCGGACTCGAAATATCCTCTTAACTGATTTAAAGCGTCATCAAAAAACGCACTATCCAAATCAAGAAGACTCAAAGCTTCCGCAACTTTACCCTCATACTCAAATATCATCTCGGCTTGGCTTATAGCCTCCAAAATCCTCTCTTTTTTAGATAACTCTTTTTTTACCGACAACAGCTCTTCATATTCTCCTACTTGAGGGGATATCTCCTCTATCTTTTGCACTTCGTATTTTGCAAACTCTTTGAGTTCGTCTATCTTTTTCTCTTCCTCTTCTATCTTTCGCAACTCATTTTCCACATCTCTAAACTCTTCAAATATCTCATTGTACTCTTTTAATATCTCTTTATGCGAAGCCTTTTTTTTGAGAGCTATTTCGTCTAAAACTTCCAGTATCCTGCCATCTTCAAACTCTTTATACTCCTTCAAAGAAAGATAGTCTATGAAAGTTTTGGATATGTTTTTCATCCTCTTTTTAGATACTTGGCTATCGTTGATAAAATATCTTGAACTCTTATTTTTGACAAATCTAAAGATATTAGGCTCATCCTCTTCCAAACCGAATCTCTCCAGCCCCAACTCCCCGTCCAAAGTCGCTTCGGCAACGAAAGCTTGCGTATCTTTAAGAGCAAAAATCCCAAGTAGCGAATCAAGCAAGACCGATTTACCCGCACCGCTCGGTCCGCTAAAGAGTATCAATCCTCTTTCAAAATTCAAATCAACCTTCTCAAAACCGATAGAATTTTTTAAAAAGAATCTCTCTATCATTCACTTCCCCAATTTAGCTTTTCTCTTAAAACGGTAAAGTAATTTCTCTCAACCCTATGGATAAGCTTAACTCCTTTAGAGGCTATCTTTAGTTTTACGCTATCAAAATCTCTCATATTATAATTTTCTTGTCCGTCAAGAGAGATAAGAACGTTATCTTCGCTTTTTAACTCCACCTCAAAGTCCACGGGCAGTATAAGAGGTCTTTGCGTCAAAGAGTGAGAACAAAGAGGAGTGAGTATCAAAGCTTCGGTCAAAGGATAGACTACGGGTCCTCCGCTTGAAAGGTTATAAGCCGTTGAACCCGTAGGGGTTGACACTATAAGACCGTCACCGAAATATGTATTGAAATGGTCGCCGTTTATATAAGCTTTCAATTTTATCATACCGCCTATCATTTCTCTTGAAAATACGGCATCGTTAAAAGCCACCGCACTCTTTTTTTCTCCCTTTGATATAAATATCGCATTTAAAACCATTCTTTTATCTATACGATACTCCCCCGTAAAAAGTTTATCCATAAACGAATCGGTCTCTTCGAAGTTGATATCGGTCAAAAACCCGAGTTTTCCTGCATTTATAGCTAAGATGGGTTTATCGTATCTGTAACTTCTTCTACTTAAAGATATAAGCGTACCGTCACCTCCTACACAGATGATAAGGTCGCTTTGTTCACACATCTCGTCAAAATCGATACCGTCAACACCCAAAAGTTTAGCACTCTCTTTTGAGACAAGCAACTTCACTCCATGCAAATCGCATTTATGTTTGATAATATCGTAATAAGGATGAAGATTGTAAGTATCGGGTCTTAGAACCAGTCCGATCTTTTTGATATCCCTTATCTTTTCGTCGGTATTTATTATCTGCACCGTTATCCTTTTTTGCTTTGTCGATATCTTTAAGAAGTATCGATTTTTATAACATCTATTTTATATCAAAATCGCTTTTAAATATATAAAAAGCTATATTTAGCTATAATCACCAATCATTTTTATATAAGGATAGAGTATTGAGAACTCATTATAATACTGAAGTTAGCGAAAAAGATATCGGCAAAGAGGTTCAGCTTTGCGGATGGGTAAATAGCAGAAGAGACCACGGCGGAGTTATCTTTATAGACCTAAGAGATAAAACGGGACTCATACAGCTTGTTTGCGACCCAAACGACAATGAAGAGGCTTGGAAAAGAGCCGACACCGTTAGGGATGAATTTGTTCTTATAGCCAAAGGAAAAGTTAGATACAGAGGCGAGGGACTTGAAAATCCAAATCTAAAAACGGGTAAAATAGAGGTGGTCGTTAGCGAATTGACCATAGAAAACAGATCTTTGCCTATGCCTTTTGATTTGGGCGACGAAAAGGTAAATGAAGAGATAAAGCTCAAATATAGATACCTTGAGCTTAGGACAAAAAAAAGTCTTGAGATATTCAAGCTAAGAAGCAAAGCCGCCATAGCGGCAAGAAACGCTTTGGACGAGCTTGGTTTTTTAGAAGTAGAAACTCCTATCTTGACAAAATCGACTCCCGAAGGGGCTAGGGATTATCTTGTGCCGAGCCGTATTCACCACGGAGAGTTTTATGCCTTGCCTCAATCCCCTCAGCTTTTCAAACAACTTTTGATGGTGGGCGGATTTGATAGATATTTTCAGATAGCCAAATGTTTTAGAGACGAGGATTTAAGAGCCGATAGACAACCTGAATTTACCCAGATAGATGTCGAAATGAGCTTTTGCAACCAAGAAGATGTCATAAAGGTAGCGGAACACCTTTTACACAATGTTTTCAAAGCTTGCGGTCATGATATACCTAAAGCTTTCGAAAGAATCAGCTACGATGAGGCTATGGAGAAATACGGTAGCGATAAACCCGACTTAAGATACGATCTTTCTATGGTGGATGTTTTGGATATATTTGCAAAAAGCACCAACGAGATATTTAGCTCCATAGCAAAAGACCCGAAGAAAAACCGCATAAAAGCCCTAAAGGTTCCAAACGGAGACAATATTTTTTCAAAAAGACAGATGAAGGGTTTTGAGGATTATGTTAGAAAATTCGGCGCTAAAGGACTTGGATATTTTCAGATGAAAGAGGAGGGTCTAAAAGGACCTTTGACGAAATTTTTTAGCGAAGATGATTTAAAAGAGATAGTCGATAGATGTGATTTAAAAGTCGGGGATGTCGTATTTTTCGGAGCCGGAGATAAAAAGGTAGTACTTGATTATATGGGTAGATTTAGAATATATCTTGCCGAACTTATGGATATCATCCCGCAAGATGAGTTTAAATTTGTCTGGGTAGTGGATTTTCCGATGTTTGAGATAGAAGAAGGCAAGATAAAAGCCTTGCACCACCCTTTTACGATGCCGAAAGATTTAAACAAAGATATAGAAGAGATAAGCTCCATAGCGTACGATATTGTCCTAAACGGAGTAGAACTTGGAGGCGGAAGCATCAGGATACACAAAGAGGATATCCAAAATGAAGTATTTAAACTTTTGGGTATATCAAAAGAGGAAGCTGACGAAAAATTCGGCTTTTTACTTGAAGCGTTAAAATTCGGCGCACCTCCTCACGGCGGATTTGCCATAGGATTTGATAGACTTATCATGTTGCTTACGAAAGCTTCGGGCATAAGAGATGTCATAGCTTTTCCAAAAACACAAAAAGCCCAATGTCTTCTCACTCAAGCACCAAGCGAGGTGGATAGCGAACAGCTAAAAGAACTTGGCATAAGAATAAGAAAAACTGCAAAGGAACAATCATGAAAAAACTTTTTCTCATCATAGGAGCACCGGGAAGCGGCAAAACTACCGATGCCGAAATCATAGCGGAAAAAAACAAAGATACGATAGCCCACTACTCAACCGGCGATCTTTTAAGAGCGGAGATAGCAAGCGGTAGCGAGCTTGGAAAAACGATAGAGAGCTTTACTTCAAAAGGCAACTTAGTGCCTCTTGAGATTGTTATAGACACCATAGTATCGGCTATAAAAAATTCACCCAAAAATATCATCTTAATAGACGGTTTTCCAAGAAGCGTAGAGCAGATGGAAGCGCTTGATAAAATCCTAAAAGATGAAAAAGATGTGGAGCTTGTATCCGTTATCGAAGTGGAGGTTAGCGAAAATACCGCAAAAGATAGAGTTTTGGGCAGAGCTAGAGGTGCTGACGACAATGAAGAGGTCTTTTACAATAGGATGAAGGTATATACCGAGCCGTTAAAAGCTATACAGGATTTCTACTCTAAAAAAGGACTTCTTAAAAAGATTGACGGCGAAAGAAGTATCGAGGAGATAGTTGACGATATGGAAAGTTTCATAAAAAGCAAGGTTTAAAATGGTAAAAAATCCATCCTTTTACTCCGTAATTATCGGAACGGAGATACTCAACGGAAGAAGAAAAGACAAACATTTTGATTTTTTAAATAAAGAGTTATTAAAAAGAGGATGGGAGCAAAAAGCAAACTTTGTCATAAAAGACGACCCCTCTTTTATGGAGGATGTCTTTAACCTTGTAAAAAAAGACCCCAATTCCGTTATGTTTAGCTTTGGCGGCATAGGCGCAACTCCCGATGACTACACTAGAGAAGTCGCCGCCAAAGTCTTTAGTAACGGCATAATAGAGCAAAATCAAGATGCACTCAAGCTAATAAAAGAGCAATTTGGCAAAGAGGCGTATCCGCACAGAGTAAATATGGCAAATCTTCCTAGAAACGCCATACTATTGAAAAATGTAGTAAATAACGTGCCCGGTTTCGGAGTGGATGAGAGATTTTTCTTCGTGCCGGGATTTCCCGAAATGGCTTGGCACATGGTAAAAGAGGCTCTTGATAGATTTTATCCCAAAAATAGGACAAAACACTCTTGTAACTTTATAGTTCACTCCAGCGAAAACGATATACTTGACATCATGAAGTCGCTTCCTCTTGATTTAGAGTTCTCTTCTTTACCGAAATTTATCGGAGATAAAAGGATAGTCGAGATATATATAGCCGATTTTGACGAAAACAGAGTCAAAAAATGGTGTGAATTTTTTAAAGGTGAGGTAAAAAAGAAAGATTTACGGTTAGAAGATTTATAGTCTAATTTTTTGAGGAGTTTTTTAATATTTTTTCAATACTCTTTTTAATAATAGGCAATCTCTCTTTAATAACCGCTTCAACAATACAAAGATCGATACCCTCATAGTCATGCGCTATAAAATTTCTTAGCTCGTAACTTCCTCTAATATCTTGTTTATCAAAATTTGACAATACTTCCAGCTCTCCGTTATGCAAAAGTTTATCAAACTGTTCGGCAATAGATGTTAGATGCATCAATATTGAAGCTCTACTGTTTTGCTCATCTTCCAAAGACTTTACGATTGAGCCGTCAGATTTAACGATATTTTCAATAAAATTTATCTTTTTATATATTATTTTCAATCTATCGATAGCTTTTTGATTATACATATACCATATCCCTCTCTATGCTCTTTAAAAAAGGGGGTTTGCTATCCAAATCCAAAACATCTACATTTTTACCAAACTCTCTTCTAAGTGAGGTTTTTATATTTGAAACTATTTCAAAATAGTAATACGGTGAGTATTTTTTTAAAAAATTTTTCTCTTTTTTTATCGCTATATCGATATCGCTATAAATATTTTGACAATCTTTCGAAAAGCTACCAAACAGAGCGATTTTTTCTATACCTCTTTTGGAAAAATCTTTTTTTATACTTTTTAAATAAAGCAATATATCACTCTTTGAAATAGACTTATCTCTTTCCATTGTATCCCGCTTGTTAAAATATTTTTAGTATTATAGCATAAACAAAAGGTTGCCGTGTCCTATTTTAGACACGGCTTTTTCTTTATCTAAAGCTTTTGACGGCTTGCACCATATTTTTTAGGCTCGGTTTTACCTCTTCCCACTTTCTTGTTTTTAGTCCGCAATCGGGATTTATCCACAACTGTTCCTTTGGTAAAACCTCTAAAAGTTTACCTATTTGTTCTTTTATCTCTTCTACGGTAGGAACTCTTGGAGAGTGTATATCATACACCCCGGGACCTATCTCCTTTTTATATCCGACTCTTTTGAATACTTTTAAAAGCCTATTGCCGCTTCTTGAAGTCTCTATAGTGATAACATCAGCGTCCATAGCCTCTATAGTATCTATAATATCGTTAAAATCGCTATAACACATATGGGTATGTATTTGTGTTTTAGGTTCGGCTACAGCTGTTGCGAGCTTAAAACTCTCTATAGCCCATTTTTCGTAAGCGCCTATCTTTTCTTTTCTTAAAGGATACCCCTCTTTAAAAGCGGCTTCATCGACTTGTACTATTTTGATACCCTCTTTTTGAAGATCATCTATCTCATCGGCTATAGACAGAGCTATCTGTTTTGCCGTCACATCTTTTGGCTGGTCATCTCTGACAAAAGACCAGTTTAGTATGGTAACGGGACCGGTTAGCATACCTTTTACCGGTTTTTCAGTTTTGCTTTGCGCATAAGTTATCCATTCAACGGTCATAGCATTTGGACGGCTAACATCCCCATATAGCAAAGGAGGCTTGACACATCTACTGCCATAGCTCTGCACCCAGCCGTTTTGAGAGAAGGCAAAACCCTCAAGCATCTCTCCAAAATACTCCACCATATCGTTTCTCTCAGGCTCTCCATGCACCAATACATCCAGTCCGCACTCCTCTTGACAAGCTATGCACTCATCTATATAGCTTTTTATACCTCTTTCATATACATCTTTGGATATCTCTTTGTTTTTATAGTCTCTTCTTAACTTTCTAAGTTCTGCGGTTTGAGGAAAAGAGCCTATGGTTGTTGTGGGAAGTATAGGCAAAGATAGTATATCTTTTTGGATTTTTATCCTCTTTTCAAAAGGCAAATCTCTATTAAAAGAGTCTATATTTTTCAATCTTTCAAAAACCTCAAAATTGTGTATCTTGTTTGATGTAGCCCTAAAGTGTATAGCCCTTTTATTTGCCGATAGCAATTCTCTATCCTCAGCCGATAGTTCACTGCTTGATCCGAAAAATAGATTGCTCGTCACTCTAAGTTCCGCAAGCTTTTCAACTCCGAACGCTATCCAATCTTTTATATCGCAAGCCAGCTTCTTCTCATACTTTAGTGTGATAGGCACATGCAATAATGAACAAGATGTAGATACTATGATATTTTCTTTGTTGAGCTTTTTTGATATAGCCTTTAGCAAAGAAACCTTTTTTTCGATATCACTAACCCAAATATTTCTACCGTCTATAACTCCCGCTATCAAGACCTTATCGCTTTGAGATATAACATCTAAGCTATCTATATTGTCGCTACCGTAAACAAAATCCAACCCTATAGCCCAAATATCGGTACTAGCAAGCACTTTTGTAGCCTCTTTGGAGTGCTCAAAATATGTCACTACCGCTATCTTGATATTTTGAGCCACCGCACTCAATCTATCATAAGCTATCTTCAAAAGAGACAACTCTTTAGCAGATATGTCTTTTACAAAATACGGTTCGTCAAACTGTACGATAATCTCGTCGTCAAACTTAGAAATCTCTTTTAGCAGTTTTTCATATACTTGAATTATTTTACCAAACGCTTCAAATCTATCGGCAAAATCAACCGCTTTTGAAAATGCTATATAACTTACGATACCTATAAGGTTGATTTTTGGCTTTATGCCAAACTCTTTCGCCTCAAAATATTCCTCTTTTATCTTTTTGATATTCAAACTATACTCGTCATCTTTTGATAATTCAGGTACGATGTAGTGATAGTTGGTATTTAACCACTTAGTCATAGACATAGCGGTAGAGTTTTTGTTACCTCTTGCCATAGAGAAGTACAACTCCTCTTCATTTTCAATATCTCTAAATCTTTTTGGTATCGCCCCTATAACAATACTCATATCAAGCATGTTATCATATAGCGAAAAGTCGTTACAGCTTATATACTCTATATCGTTATCTTTTTGATATTGCCAATGTCTTTTTCTCAATGTTTTAGAGCACTTTTTAACCTCTTCAAATCCGATATCTCCCGCCCAATAGGACTCCAAAGCCTTTTTAAGCTCTCTTTGCTCTCCGATTCTCGGAAAGCCTATGACCCAATTTTTTGCCATAGCTATCTCCTTGTAAAATGTAAATTAATAAAATAGTGTATTTGGATGATGATTATATGAAGGTTTTAGGAGGAGATATACCGGTAACCCTAAAGCTATAGTTTGAGCAACTACAGTGGGGTCTAAAGATATTTTTTGAGTGCCTTAGCACAAGCGAGCATTTTCTTTTAAATATACAGTTGCAATGCAAAGGATTTTTAACGTTTATATACCGAATAACATTCGCGACAAAATCGATAAAAAAATCATGTATATTTAAAAAAGCCACTTCTATCCTTATTAAAAAGTATATCGATATTATCATAAAATCGATAAATAAATGATTAATATAATAACATTCGTAAGATTTTACAATTCGGCCTCTCTTATTTTTTGTTCATTTATAGTCCATATAAAAATGGTTGGGATAAAAACCAAAGTCATAAGAGTTCCTACCATAAGACCTCCTATGGCTACCGCACCCAAAGGGGCTAGTTTTTCAAGACCTATGGCGGAGCCTTCGGCTATCGGCAACATTCCTACAGATACCGAAAATGCCGTCATCAAAACGGGACGAGTCCTTA
>JAADDL010000125.1 GCA_013153915.1 Campylobacterota bacterium | reverse complement strand
TAAGCAAAAATGAGTTAAAATTACAACTTCAAAAAAAAGATATATTTTCAACCTCTTTGGCGCCCGCTGAAGGGTTATATCTAAGCAAGATAAAATACGGAGCGTAGCGCAGCCTGGTAGCGCACACCCTTGGGGTGGGTGAGGTCGCTGGTTCAAATCCAGTCGTTCCGACCACTTTTTTCAAAGGAAACCATATATGTCATTAAAAACATACGATTATACAAAAGATGAATTAAACAAGTTTCAATACGCCGTCATACATACCGAAAAAGGCGATATAAAGATAAAACTTTTTCCCGAAGAGACGCCAAATACGGTGGCAAACTTCGCTACATTGGCTAAAGAGGGATTTTATAACGATTTAAACTTTCATAGAGTCATCCCCGGCTTTGTAGCCCAAGGCGGTTGTCCTCACGGTACGGGTACGGGCGGTCCGGGATGGAGCATAGCTTGCGAGTGCGATAAAAATACCCACACTCATCAAAGAGGCTCTTTATCTATGGCTCACGCCGGCAAAGACACGGGCGGAAGTCAATTTTTCATCTGTTTTGAGCCACAACCTCACCTTGACGGAGTCCATACGGTTTTTGGAGAGATAGAAAAAGACGACGAAGAGAGTTTTAAGGTCTTAGACTCCCTAAAACAAGGCGACAAAATAAAAAGCATAGAGATAAAAGAGAGTCTATAATCTATCTATAATAAGATAAAATATAGGCAATGTAACAAAAGAAAACAGTATGCCGTAACCCGTTACGGCATTTGTCAATCTTGGAGACAATCCGGCTAAATTAGCCATAATAGCCGCCGTTATCATAGGTCCCATACCCGCTTCAAGCACCGATACTTTTGCAACCGTATCAAAGTCGCTAAACATCAAACAAAGTGCGATAGCGACAAGGGGCGCAAATACCGTTTTTACGAATATCGCACTATACAACGGCTTTCTCTCGTCCAAAGGAACGCTAAATCTTAGCCTATATCCGACGCTAATAAGCGCAAAAGGTATCAGAGTCGAACTCAATATCTTTAGTAAATACAAAACAGTCTCAGGATATTGCACGCCTCTTAACGCAAAAGCTACAACAAGCGAAACAAAAGGGGGAAATGCTATAACTTTTCTTATGATATGTTTTATATCGACTTTCGCATCTTCTCCATAATAGGCAATAACCACCGACCCGTATGTGGCAAGAATGATAAAAGAACCGAGCTGATCATACAAAAGTGCGTAAACGGTATAATCTTTGCCGTAAAAAAGCTCTATCAAAGGAACACCCAAAAAAGAGGTGTTGCCAAGCACCCCTACCAAAAGCAAACTTCCCGTCTCTTTCGGTTTAAAAGAGTAAACTTTAGATAAAACAAGTATCAAACTTGCCGTCACGGCGGTCATTACCCAAGCCATAGCCACGGGAATAAGCGCTTTATGAGATATCTCAAGAGTCGGAATTTGTAGTAATATTAAAGAGGGCAAAGAGACATAGACGATAGCGATATTTAAAAATTTTGCGAGGTTGAAGCCTTTAAGATTGACAAATCTTAAAAGCAACCCCGCAACAAAGGAAATCACTATGACAAGAATATTTTGCATAAAAAAAGAGTATATCCTTAGATATCCAAAAACTCTTCGCTTATACTCTCGTCTTTTCTAGGTTGAGGCAAAATAAGGTTTAAAACGATACCCACGATAGCACCGAGTCCTATACCGCTAAAACCTACTCCTCCGAAATTAAAACTCATGCCTCCTATGGCAAAAACGAGTATCAAAGACAGTATAATCATATTTCTCGGACAGCTCAAATCGGTCTTGGAATTTGCAAGAGTCGCCATACCTACCGAAGCTATGATACCGAAAAGCAACAACAATATACCGCCCATAACAGGTACGGGAATAGTTTGTAAAAAACCGCCCAATTTACTAAAAAAAGCCAATATGATAGCAAATATCGCCGCCCAAGTCATGATGGCGGGATTGTATGCTTTTGTGATTGTTACGGCGCCGGTAACTTCCGAATATGTCGTATTTGGAGGTCCGCCTAAAAACGAAGCCACGCTTGTCGCGATACCGTCGCCCAAAAGAGTGTTTTCAAGTCCAGGATTTTTAAGATAATCCTCTTTCGTGACATTTGAAATAGCCAAAATATCCCCCACATGCTCTACGGCGGGCGCTATGGCTATGGGTAGTATATAGATGATAGCTTCCCAATTAAGCTCGGGGAATGTAAAGTGAGGCACGGCAAACAAAGGAGCTTTTATCAAAGGGGTAAAATCAACTATCCCGAAAAGAAGTGCGGCTATATATCCCGTTATAACCCCTATCAATATAGGTAAAAGCCTAACAAAACCTTTACCCAAAAGCGTTGCCAATATAGTCGATATAAGCGAAACCATAGAGATAACTATCGCCGTATCGAAAGGAACGAGCTGGACTTTTCCGTCGCCCGTCTGACCGCTTGCCATATGTACCGCAACCGGAGCCAAAATAAGACCTATAGTCATAATAACCGGCCCTACTACGATAGGAGGCAGTAGCTTATGTAAAAAACCGCTTCCTTTTATCCTAATCAGCAAACTCAAAGCCACATACACCAAACCGGCGGCAACAAGTCCGCTTAGAGTCCCCGCAATTCCCCACTTTTGAACTCCGTAAATGATGGGAGCTATAAAAGCGAATGACGAAGCAAGGAAAATCGGAGGAACATTTTTTCTATTGATAAATTGAAATATCAATGTACCGACACCAGCCGTAAAAAGCGCCACATTGCTATCAAGTCCGGTCAAGATAGGAACAAGCACCAAAGCACCGAATGCAACAAATAAAAATTGCAAACCTATAAGCCAATCTTTCAATCGAAAGTTATATTGGGTGGGTTTCAAGGCTACTCCTTAAAAAAATTTTTAAATCCAAAAATTATACAATATCAAATATTATATTTTTATCAATATGTAAACGATTTTTAGAGATAATTTGTCAATTTATTTTATGGAGACCGTTATGAAAACACACATCTTAAACCACCCTCTAATTGACCATAAAATGTCACTTTTAAGAGACTCAAAAAGAAAAATGCCCGAGTTTAAAATGCTTCTTGACGAGATAGGATTTTTGATGGTATATGAAGTTACAAAAGATTTGGAATTACAAGATACCGTTATCGAAACCCCGATATGCGTAAGCAAAGCTCAAAAATTAAAAAGCCACCCTATTTTGGTAACTATCCTTAGGGCGGGGCTTGGGCTTTTGGATCCGTTTATGAAATTGATGCCAAATTCCAAAGTGGGTTTTTTGGGAATGGATAGAGACGAAGTTACGCTAAAACCAAGAAGCTACTACGATAAGATACCCATGCAAGCGCTTGAAAACAAAGTATTGCTTATAGACCCTATGCTTGCGACCGGAGGTTCGGCTTTGAACGCGATAGATTTTTTAATGGGAAAAGGTGTCAAGGATATCACTTTTATCTGCCTTGTCGCCGCACCAGAGGGCATAAAAGCCGTACATGAAAAATATCCCCAAATCGACATTTACGCCGCGGCGCTCGATGAAAAACTTAACGACAAAGGATATATCGTGCCGGGTCTCGGGGATGCTGGAGATAGGATATTTGGTACTGAAGATAATGAAAACCTATAAAGAGGAATACAATGTATAAAGAGATGGATAAAGAGTATGTTTTACATACTTACGGAAGAAATTATGTTGATTTTAGATACGGAAAAAATGCAACGCTTTATGATAACAACGGTAAAGAGTATATTGATTTTACAAGCGGTATAGGAGTCGTTAGCGTCGGTCATGGAAATGAAACGCTATCTAAAGCTATCTGCGAACAAGCCAACAATATCATACACATCTCAAATCTATATCTTATCAGACCTCAAGCCGAACTTGCAAAAAAACTTATAGAACTAAGCGGATATGATATGAGAATGTTCTTCGCAAACAGCGGAGCCGAGGCAAATGAAGGAGCCATCAAAATAGCAAGAAAATACGGAGAGGTTGAAGGCGAGCCTAAAAGATACAAGATAATCACTCTAAAAAACTCTTTTCACGGAAGAACAATCACATCTTTAAAAGCGACGGGACAAGAGAAGATGCACAACTTTTTCGGACCATATCCGGACGGATTTGTCTATGCGGAAGATTTAAACGACGTAAAAAGATTGTGTGACGATAAAACGGTTGCCGTAATGATAGAGTTGGTACAAGGCGAAGGAGGAGTCGAGCCTCAAGACAAAAAGGAGCTATATAGCTTGGTCGATTTTCTAAAAACCAAAGATATTCTTTTGATAGTCGATGAAGTTCAAACCGGTATCTATAGGACGGGGGAGCTTTTCGCATCCAACCTTTACGAAATCGAACCGGATATTATAACCGTAGCAAAAGGCTTAGGTGGCGGCGTACCTATAGGCGGAGTCCTTACGAAGCTTAAAGATATATTTTCTCCGGGAGACCACGGTAGCACCTTTGGAGGCAACTATCTATCTACGGTTGCCGGACTAAGCGTCTTAAATATTTTGGAAAATCATAAAAACAAGGGTTTACTTGATGAAAATATGGTATATTTTAGCGATAGATTAAATCAATTTGCAAAAAATCATGACGACATCGTACTAAAATCGGTTGGATTGGGTTTTATGCGAGGATTAAGACTCAATAGCTCGGAAATTTTGACAAAAATTGTCGATAAAGCTTTTGAAAACGGAGTTTTGCTTTTGAAGGCAGGTCGAAATACTCTAAGATTTTTACCGCCGTTGACAATCACAAAAGATGAGATAGATAAGGGTTTTGAAAGATTGGAAAAATGTTTTTAAAACTATTGATAATACTTAGTGTCGGATTATCTCTCTTTGGCGCCGATAATGAAAATATATTATCAAGCACAAAAAAGGAGATAATCACGAACGAAAGATTGCAAAATTCTCTCAATAGCGATATTTTGGAATTTGATTGGATAAATCCTATCAAGGTCTCATATACTCACTCAAAAAGCGATATCACATCTCCGTCTCAAACAACCGATAATTTTACCGTATCTCTCAATCAACCTATCTTCAAGAGCGGCGGAATTTACTATGCTATCAAATATGCAAAAGCAAACAGAGAGTTTTTAAACTATTCTACATCAATAAACGAAAAATCTCTTCTAAAAAACGGCTATTTAACACTTTTAAATTTAAGAAATATCGACCTAAAAATAAAAAAACAAAAATACCTAATAGCCAACGCTCAAATAGATATCGATAGAAAAAAAGAGCAGTATTTAAGCGGTGTTATAGACAGTAGTTATCTTGATGACGCTATCTTGAAAAAAAACTCTCTCGATATATCGCTACTTGATATGCTTGCAACAAAAATCGATCTTGAAAAAACATATAAAACATTAAGTGATAAAGATTATAAAACGGTTAAATTACCCCATTTAGTTTTAGTTGACTTGACTACTTTTTTAAAAAATAATCTAATAATAAAAGATCAAGTCTCAAATCAAAAACAACAAAATTATTTGAAAAAAATGACAATAGCGAACTATTTTCCGACCGTATCGCTATTTGCAAGTTATAACGGTGACAGAATCAACCAAACGGGCGTTCATAAAAACTCATACAAACAATACGGTATATCCGTCTCAATGCCGATTATAGATATAAATAGAAATAAAAATATTGAACTTAGAAAATTAAAATACTTAAAATCAAAATTGGATTTACTGGATAAAAAAAACGGTGAAAAAGAGCTTTATAACTCTATAGTAAAAAAAGTTAAAAGATACAAAAAAAAGATTGAGCTTGCAAAAAAGCAAGAAAGACTGTATCAATCTTTACTGAAAACCACCAAGGAACAATATAAAGCGGGAGAAAAAACGATATTTGACGTAAAAACAATGAGAAACTCATTGGAAAGTACAAAAATAGATAAAAAAATATATCAAAACGATATAGATATTTTACTCCTAAATCTCTATGAACATTTGGAAAAATAGATGAAAGAGAGTATAAAGTTTAGTCTTTTTATGAGAGAGTGGCTTTATGGTGAAAAAGGCTACTATACAGACTATAAAGAGATAGGGAAAAAGGGTGACTTTTACACATCCGTAAGCAGTAGTCCGTTTTTCGGCGGTGCTGTCGCAAATAGATTTTTAGAGTCTTTAAAAGATGGTTTTTTGTCGGAAGATTGCGTTATTTTAGAGATTGGAGCGCACAAAGGCTACCTTTTGGCCGATATTGTTCAATTTATCTACACTTTAGAGCCTAAACTTTTAAAAACGCTTCGTTTTGCCACTCTTGAGCCTCGTAAATCTTTAAGAGAAGAGCAAAAAAGATATTTTCATGAATCATTCGGTAAAAATATCAATTTTGAGACATATTCCGATATTGCCAAATTAAGACTAAATAACGCTTTTATAGTCGCAAATGAAATTTTTGATGCCTTTGAATGCGAAGTTGTAAAAAATAGTGAAATGTTGTATATAAAAGATTTTACTACATATTTTGATAAACAAAACGACTATATCAAAGATATCCGTAAAAAATACTCTATCTCAAAAGGCGAGATAGCCGTCGGCTATGAAGAGTTTGCAAAAAATCTATCAAACGGTATCGATAGATTTGAATTTGTCACTTTTGACTATGGAGACAAGATACCAAGAAACGACTTTTCGCTAAGAGTGTATCACAAACACAATGTGTATCCGTTTTTTGCATTAACAAATTTTGCCAGAGACAATAAAATACCAAAAAATATCAATCTAAAAACTCTATACAAAGTAAGTGATATAACCTACGATGTAAACTTTTCACATCTAAAGGACGCTTTTTTACAGTCGGATATCAAAACTATATCCTACTCAACTCAAGCAAAAGCTTTAGTAGATTTCGGATTGATAAAATTGCTGGAAATCCTAAAAAACAATAGTGATGAAAAAAGTTATATAAGAGAATTAAACAAAGTAAAATATCTCATCGATCCTCATTTTTTAGGAGAGAGATTTAAGTGCATGATATTTAGAAAATCGTAACTACTTTTGCAGTGCCGCCATAAGCTGGTCATATGTGATGTGATTGTCGTTTAAAAAATTTTGGAAATAAGACAATGACTCTTTAACTCCTTGGGTATTTTCTATCTCAACAAGTTTTTTGTACAAGGGCGTAACAGCTTCAATACCCTGTTTTGACGGTTTTCTTCTAAAAGATGAATACCCTATAATATTTCCGCTTTCATCTATATCAGCCGTTATATAAGCAAAAACCCAGTAAAAACCGCCGTCTTTTCTTAGATTTTTCACATATCCGAAAAACTCTTTTTTCTGCTTTATCAAATCCCAACAAAGTTGGAAAGCAATTTTTGGCATATCGGGATGTCTTATAAGATTGTGGTTTGCACCCAGCAACTCTTTTTCAGTATATCCTGAAAATTCTATAAATGTTCTATTGCAATAAGTGATAAAACCTTTTGTATCGGTTTTAGAAACTATCAAATCATCATCTTTCATCACCTTTTCATTATCGGTTAGTATCTTTGGCGCATCCTTCTTGCTCAATCTTTTAGACATAAAAACCTTTCATAATTTTACTAAACAATAATCACTTGTCGGTATATTATATTCCAATAAAATTTAACAAAAGATTAATATTACACAAAACTTTAACAAACTTTTTTCTGAGATATTATATTTAACTCGTTACAGCTAAATCCCGCCTCTATACGCGCTTGAATGTTTACGTTTTTATTTTTTACAAATTCATTGGGATAGTACTTTTTGATAATGTCAAAATATACACTCTCCTCAAGCGACTCTTGCTTGCAAGCCCACTTAAACCAATAATCCCCTTTTTTAACATGAGATACCTCTTCATCCAGTATGATATGCAAAGCTTCTATAACTCTTTTTATAAAATTATCTTTTGAAAAATTTTGCAATTTTTTAAGTATCATGGGTGTCGCATCCAAACCGTTAGCTTCAAGGTATCTTGGTATCACGGCCATCCTCTCAAGCAATGAGTGGCCTGTCTTAACGCTTGCTTCAAATATAGAGGAGTGTACGTCAAAATCCCCGTACTCATACCCCAACTCTTCCAAAAGCGTCTCAATCAACTCAAAATGATACACCTCATCCTTTGCAACTTCTATCCAATCTTCATAAAATTTTTCGGGAAGTCCGCGAAATCTATATGCCGCATCAAGAGCCAAATCTATAGCACTATATTCGATATGAGCGATAGCGTGTAGCAATTTTGCCCTACCTTCGCTTGTTGCAAAATTTGATCTTTTTGGAACTTTTTGAGGAGGAACTATGTTGCAAATCTTAGCATAAGAGGGGGTTGTAAATCTTTTAGGCGGATTAGCACCGACAAAATCCATATCCCCGCTTTCAAATTTACTCAAAAAAGTGTTAAACTTTTCTATCTTGCTCTTGAAGGGCCCCTCTAGTAAAATATCTTCAATCTCTTCATAAAAATCAACCATTTCATACCTATTTTAAATGATTACTAAAAGAGTAGTTTACAAAAATGAAGTTTAATATAAAGTGAAATCACCTTTTTAGCAAAACACCTCATCTAACTTTGCACATCACTCCGTAGCACTTACCCGTATTGAAATCATACAGAGTCGAATGGCCCAAATCTCCTTTTGGAAAAGGAACCCCTTTTAAAAGAAAAAATGTAGCCGCATTCCCACCATACAACCCTTTAGGTATGGTTATCTCTTTGAGTATCGTATAGCCGTGCAAGATATAACGAGGTTTGAAAGATTTTTCTACATCACCGTTTATCACTTTTGGCAATTTTAAGTTATCTTTTTTCCGATATATCCTCTTTTGAAGCTCTACCCACTTTTGGATATCCTCTTTCGTATATGTTCTTATATAGCCTTTTTTCTCAAGATCTTTAAGCCCCATTTGACCCGCCAAAGGCTTTGACTTATCTATAAATTGCGACAACTTATAGTCATTTGAAGAGATGAGATGTTTACTGCTTACCTCTTTTCCAAACACTACCTTTCCATCTCTTTTTGCCAGATATACTATCTTTATATTTTTGCCGAAAACTCTTTTTGAAATTTGATTGGCTTGTTCAATATTTTTATTTGAAATATTAAAATATCCGCATTTTCCATGATTTTTATAGGTAGAGTTTAAGATAGGAGTACTTTTAGGAACTCCGAGTACGATTTGTTTATAATATCCGGAAACATATACCGCTACTATCTTTGTATTTTTAGTCCACTTGATATGCCATATCGAAGGCTCGTAAGCAGAAAGGAAAAGGGCTACGTTTTTACCGGGATAATTTACCGAAACATCAAACTCGGTAGCTACATGACCGCTTTGGTCTATCTGGATATTTGTCTTTTTGCCGCCATAATTTCCCCCTGCTAAAACGACCATATCTTTTGGAAATTTTATATCAAAAGCGCAGTTAGAGTTCGCTCTTTTTTTCTTTTGCAGTTTTGACTTGATAGCGGCTTGAAATTTTTTCATCTTTTTCAAGTCCACAAACATACTGTTTAATCTAATAGCCCCTTTTTTAGGATCGATATAGACATTATAGTTTATCTTTGTTTTTATCAAATACCCGCTTTTCTCTTTTTTTACTTCATCAAACATAGAATTAACGATCCTATCGGTAAAGTCATACCCCTTGTTTACTATCTTAAAGTCTCCTTTGATATACAAAACGGCACTACAAGAGTTACTCAGCTTATAGCCATCTTTCTCAACGACCTTTACCGTTGGCTTTGTCTGTTTAAAGTTGTGTAGCTTGACGCTATCTATCCTGTAGGTTGCTTGCGAATTTGCTATCGAATTGTACTTTTCAAAAAGAAGTTTAAAAAAAGGCTTCACATTTGTACTTATCAAAAGATCTCTAGCGATCTTATCCTCACAAACTCTCTTGTCAAACATTTTTTCATCCATCTTATCGATAGGTATATTTTTTAGAGTCGGCTCTATAACTACGATCCTATCTATACCTACCTTGCATCCTTTGAAAAATTTACAAGTAGGCTGAAGATATAGATTGTAAGGTGTGTTATTTTTATCATAGATGGTCGCTTTTATATTGTATATATCCTTTTTTAAACCGTAAGGTTTCCAATCAAGCGTATCGGATTTGTATCCTTTTAAAATCTTAAACTCTAGAACTTTATCCACCAATCTTTTTGCGGTAGTATCATTGAGAGATGTAAAGGTAAATTTAAACTGCCAAAGATAGAGAGGAAAAACCAAACATATAAGTAAAGTGACATATATCACATTGGCTAAAGTGCCGTTTTTATTTAATTTTCCTAAAATGTATTTTTTTAGCGTGATGCCTATCGCCAAGATAAGAGCACCGATCATTGTAGAAGATATACTGAACAAAAGAATCCTTATTTTTCGTATTATTGTATCATAATATAACTGTGTTACGGGATATTTTTTGCAACTTTGATAGGTCAATTTCAATTTATTTTTAGTTTGGGGTAAGGTAGGGATTTTTACTATTTTTCGAATGTCGTTTAAACCCCTAGATTTAGGGCTTCGTGGCGGACAGGGAGGGATTCGAACCCTCGGTACCGTTGCCAGTACGCATCCTTAGCAGGGATGTGGTTTCAGCCAGCTCACCCACCTGTC
>JAADDL010000126.1 GCA_013153915.1 Campylobacterota bacterium | reverse complement strand
GATGAGGTTAAAAAAGAGGATTACTATAAGATAGAGTCAAGTTACGGTAAATTTATGAGAACATTCTCTTTGCCCGACAATGTAAATGTTGAAAATATAGACGCAAAAACCGAAGAGGGAGTTTTGCAAATAACTCTACCTAAAGTTGAAAAAGAGCAAAAAGAGGTAAAAGAGATACCCGTTAAATAAAAAAAGCCGCCTTCAAGGCGGCTTTTTAGTATTTATGCAATCTTTTATATATAGCTCCTTTAGGTGTCAAAGTGGAGGCGTATAGGAAAAGATTGAAATCACACTTCGCCTCCAAACCGTCCAAACTCTTCATGCCGTTTAAGAAACTATCCCTATCCGATATCTCCTTCATCCTACATAGTGTTACATGAGGTAAAAACTTTTTTGATTTAATGTGATATTCGTTTATTAAAAAACGGTGAATTTGCTCAATATTTTTAGAATTTGCCTTTAGATAAAGTATCTTATCGTTAAAACAACCAACCTTTTTTAGAGTTATTTTCTCCTTTGGGATAGGCAAGTTTATCATATATTTTTTAGGATCGTCTTCCCCAATAAAAAGATGGGTTATGTGCAGATTTTCGGGACTTGTCCACTTTCCTCGAACAAAAGGGGATATCCTATCTTTTATAATACCGTAAAAAGGCAAGCTTATCTTGGTGGCTATAAAAAGTCTCATACTGTATTTCTCCATTAATAAATAAAACGTTTTTATAAAGCGTAAGGTTTTTTAGTTTTGAATATTTTCATAGTTTTATGCGCTTTTGACGCGGTATTATAGCATTTCTTTAGGAAAATCGCGGCAAAGGTATTAAATTTATTAGTCAAAAGTCAAAAACAATGCAACAAGTTTCAAAAAACTTGTAAAATGCCGTTAAAGTCGTTACAATTACGATAAAAAACTATTATTATAATAATAAACAAAAAGGATTTTGATGGCTTCGGGATTTTTTGCTTTGATGGATGATATAGCTTATTTGATGGATGATATAGCTACGGCTAGCAAGATAGCTACAAGAAAGACGGCGGCTATACTGGGTGACGATTTGGCGGTAAACGCCAAAAACGCTTCGGGTTACGCTAGTAGCAGGGAGTTGCCCGTACTGTGGGCTATCACCAAGGGATCGTTTATCAATAAACTCATCATCTTGCCGATAATTTTTTTATTGAACTATTATGCGCCCATTATGACGACCGTGTTGTTGATGATAGGCGGAGTGTATCTTGCCTATGAAGGGGCGGAAAAGATATACGAGTATCTTTTTCACAAAGGCGAAGAAGAGCATGAACACAAGAAAATCTTAGGCGAAAAAGAGAAGATAAAAGATGCGATAATGACCGACTTGATACTATCTTTGGAGATTGTTATCGTCGCTCTTTCAACCGTTCAAAACGAACCTCTTGTCACAAAGATAGTATCCGTGAGTATTGCCGCATTTGTAGCTACGATAGGTGTTTACGGATTGGTGGCTTTGATAGTTAGGATGGATGATATGGGTATTTTTCTAGTTGAAAAATATGACGGTATAGTTGAGATGTTCGGCAAATTGCTTATAAGTTTACTGCCTAAAATCATCAAAATATTATCGGTAGTGGGTACATTTGCTATGCTTTTGGTAGCCGGCGGCATATATTTGCACCATATAGAGCAGATACACAAATACCTCCACTCCGTTCCGACGATGGTTGCCGAGTTTATCGTCGGAAGCGTTATAGGAGTGGTAGCGTTTGCGTTAATCGAAACATCAAAAAAGGTTTTTGCCTCTCAAAAGGCTTAAGCCTACTTGTATGCCGAAAATACCTTTTTTACCAGTGAACTTGTAGCTTGCAGAGGATTGGCTCGTATCTTCTCCTCTTCTTGCGCCATCATATAAAAAAGACCGTCGATAGCTTTTTTGGTAACATAGTCGTCAAGCCCTTTTTCGCTTAAATCTATATTGTATTTGCTTGATACGGTTGATTTGGCTATATTCATAGCCGCACCCAAAAGAGAGTTGGAGCTACTTTTGGATGATGGGGCGAACTTTTGATAGTAGTCTTTAAAAGCGCCGTAATATTTCATAACATCGACATCTCTTATGCTGTTTTTTATGATTGGATAGAACTCCTTGTATAGCACTTGAGAGTTTTTATCTTTGAAAAAGTCGGTTGCGCTATGCTTTCCGCCCGTCAATAGCTTTTCGGCATCTTTTATGCTCATATTTTTGATGGAGTTCGCAAATATATCGTAAGCTTTAGGCATAGCTTTTTCGGCGGCATGGTTGATGGCGGCTTCAAAGTTGTCCACATACTCTTTCCCGCCGTATTTTCTAATGATAGATGCCGCTTTGTCTATGGATGAGGGCAAAGGTATTTTGACTTTAGGGTTGTCTAAAAAGCCGTTATTTTTGGATAGCGATTTGATGGCGTAGGTCGTACCTTCGCTCAAAGCCTCTTTGAGAGCTTTTATCTTATCCGTTGAAGCCAACGACGATACCGCTGAGGTCGAAGAGACCGAATTTGCGATGCCGCTTTTTTGGATAGCTCCTCCGACGCTATTTAGTAGACTGCTAAGGTCCGCATAAGCAAATATGCTTGCTAAAAGTAGTGTGTATACGATTTTCATTTTTTCTCCTTGTTTTCCCTGTGAAGTAGATATGGATTTCTTTGGGCAGTCGGCATGATGAGGGCGTGTTGTATATTTACATGGTCGGGGACATTTAAGATATATATGACCAAGTAAGCAACATCCTCGGCGCTTAGAGGCTTATAGCCCTCATAGACTTTTTTGGCTTTTTTGGTATCGCCTTTAAATCTCACGTTTGAGAAGTTTGTCTCCACGGCTCCGGGTTCTACGCAAGAGACTCTTATATTTGTTCCTAAAAGATCGGCGTTTAAAGCATCGCTTAGCATACCTACCGCCGCTTTTGTAGCGCAGTAGACATTGCCTTTGGGGTACGCCATGATACCGGCTATGCTTCCAAGATTTACTATATGCCCCTTATCTCTTTTTCTCATTTGAGGCAGTATACTTCTTGTGATATACAAAAGACCTTTGACATTGGCGTCTATCATCTCTTCCCAGTCTTCGATATCGCCCTCGTCAAATCTATCAAGCCCTACGGCAAGTCCCGCACTGTTAATAAGTATATCTATCTCTTTTGATTTTAACAACTCCTTTATTTTGGATAGCGTTTCTTCTTTGTCTCTTATGTCAAAGTCGATTATATCGATGGAGTTGTAGTCTCTTTGGAGACTCTCTTGAAGAGATAACAATCTATCTTTATTGCGTCCGTGGAGTATGACATTGACTCCCATTTGGGCTAGCATTTTCGCTATAGCCTCGCCTATACCGGAAGTCGCACCCGTCACAAGCGCGGTTTTTCCTTTGAGATTATTCATGGTAAACTCCATATTTTTTTCATATTATATCATTTATTGAAGCGATTTTTATAAAGAAGTCGGATTTTGATATGAAAGTTCCAAAGAGGGGCTTGCCCTCTTTGGAAGTGATGTTATTGAGATTGCTCTTTTCTTAATTTCATAAGATTGTCGTATCTTGGGAAAGCAAATATAGTCTTTCTGTAAACGACTATCTTTTTAGGGTCGTCCACGGCGTAAGCTTTGATGATGATAGGTATGGTAACATCTTTTTTATAATCTTTCGCCAATATCTCTTTGGTAGCCAAAACGGCTATCTTTTTCACCTTTTTGCCGGCACTTAGAGGGAACGGCTTGTTGGGCTTTTTAACATAGATGGCTTTAAACGGAGTCTTATCCTCTTTTAGTACGGTAAAGTAGTATTTGTGGTCTTTGTTATCGGTATTTTGAAATAGCATGATATAAGCGTTTTCGACTATCTTGCCATGGTCTTCCGTTTCGTAAAGCTCCGTTGTTCTATTTACATTCAAAAGCATATACTCTTTGGTGGTACTCATCCATAAAAGAGCTATAAAAGCTACCGTCAACGCAACTCCGTAAGCTATAGTTCTAAATCTCAAAAACTTAGGTCTTCTATGCTCTTTAACGGCTGAGATACTATTCCACTCTATCAATGACGGTTTGCCGAGTGAACCCATCACTTTCGTACAGGCGTCGGCACACTCAAGACAGTTGATACACTCAAGCTGAGTTCCTTCTCTGATATCGATATGCGTAGGACATACTCTAACGCAAGCTTCACAGTATGTACACTCGGCGTCCGGGTCTTGTGCAAGAAGCTCTTTTCTGTTGTGAGCCTTTTTCTTTCCTATGGATACGCCGGTTCTCGGGTCTACCTCATATATCTGTCCTCCTCTGCCGACATCATATACGGCTTGTATGGTCTCTTCGTCATACATGACGGATTGGACTCTAGCGTAAGGACAAACATATATACAAAAATCCTCTTTAAGTTTTGTTATATCATATATCAAGAAAGCGGCTATGCCTACTATAAAACCTATCATTACCATGTGTTCGCTAGGATGCTGGATATACTTTAAAAAGTCCTCCGGCGGAACGAAATACCATATAAAGTTTGCACCCGCTATAAAAGCCAGTATAGCCCATATGACAAAAGCTATGATCTGTTTTCCGGTAGTGCCTTTTTTATCGGGCGCTTGTTTATTTTGGATACTTTTTCTGATGCCTAATAGTTTAGTTTTTAAAAGGTCTCTGTATATAACTCTAAAGATGGTCTGAGGGCAAGCCCAACCACACCAAACTCTACCGCCTAAAGTAGTCATAAAAAAGACTCCCAAAAAGCCCATGATAAGTAAAAACGGCATCAAATAGAGCTCTTGCATATCAAACTTTACGAAAAATAGATGTACCTTCATATGGTCGAAGTTCAACAAGAAAAAGTGATTGCCGTTAATCCTTATCCAAGGAAGCACGAGAGCTACTATCGTGATAGCGATAAATACATAGTATCTTTTATATCGATACAGATGTTTTTTAAGCTTTTTTTCAGCCATCATATTGTCCTTTTTGTAATATTTATTTTAACTTAAAGTTATAATTATTATAAATTTAGTCATTTTTTTGTCACTTGGTATGATATTATTATATTACTTAAAAGTCAATAGGGTATAATATATTTTAACTATCGCCAAAAAGAGAGTCGTTATGAATTTATTGAGAGTTTTTCCTACAAATAGAAGCATAAAAGATAGCTTTTCAAGCCAAAAAAACTCTTTTTTGACCAAAAGCGTCACTATTGACGAGTTTGAAAAAAAGGCTGTGAGAGTAAAGGGTAAAAAAGAGATAGACAAAGATAAGAGAGTTTTGCTCCTAAAAGAGGCGGCGGATTTTAAGAACTTTTCAAAGCTAAAGATAAAAAACGACTATCTTTCATTTTTAAAATCAAGCGATTTTTTGCTGGGTTTTTTTGACGAACTTGCTCTCGAAAAGGTTGATATAGAGCATATAAATACAAAAGATACTTATGCCGAATATGAAGAGCATTTAGCCATATTGAAAGAGTTGTTTGAAAAGTACAAATCTCTGCTAGAGAAGAACGAATACTACGATAGAGCGATTTTGACCAAGCTTTATGAGATAAATGAGGCGTATATAAAAAGATTTGATAAGATTGAGCTCTATTTGGACGGCTATCTTAGCAACTTTGAGATGGAGCTTTTTTTGAAAATAGCGAAAATAAAGAAGTTTTATATCCTCTTTGACGCCACTAAGTTCAATAAAAAAATGCAAGATAGATTTAAGGAGTCGGGCATAGAGTTGAAAAGCGGTTTTAGATATCTTATAGATTTGAGCGAAAAAAGAGTTATCGAAAAAGAGCCGTTTGAGACCGCTATAAAAAATATAGAGATTTTTTTCGTAAACAACAAGATAGAGCAGATAGCTTACATCAAAAAAAAGATTTACGACTTTATAAAAGACGGTATAAAGCCCGAAAATATCGTCGTTATCTTGCCTGATGAGAGTTTTTCAAGTGTTTTAAAGGATTTTGATAGTGAAAATATATTTAATTTTGCTATGGGTTTTCCTTTTGAGGAGAGTTTTTTATACTCTTTGGTTGATGCGATATACGGATATATCGATGATGCGAATTTAGAAAATCTTTACAGGATGAAAAGATATTTTGATGACGGATTTGAAGAGATGAAAGGCACACTCTCTTCTTTAAAAAGCTTTGACGAGTTATTGATGTTTTTGGAAAATTTAGCCGACACAAGAAGCGTGGAATTTGAAGAGAGAACTATCTTTAAAGAGGAGCTTTTTAAGTTTGAAAGGTTAAAAGAGGTCGTATCGAAATATAGCCTCAAAGAGATGCTTTATCTATTTTTATCAAGGCTCAAAGAGAGAAAGATAGATGACAATAGAGGCGGCAAAGTGACCGTTATGGGAGTTTTGGAGAGTAGGCTGGTCGCTTATGAGGGTGTTATCGTGGTAGATTTCAATGAAGATACTGTCCCTAAAAAGAGTCAAAAAGAGCTTTTTTTGTCTAGCTCCGTAAGAAAAAAGGCAGGTTTGCCTACTAGTAAAGATAGGGAAAATCTGCAAAAATATTACTACCATAAACTATTGCTAAGATGTAAGAGGGGGGCGATTTGCGCAGTAAAGAGCGATACGCTAAAACCATCGAGGTTTTTGGATGAACTGCATATTTTGGACGCTAAGCACGAAAACTTTTCACACAAAGATATATTTGGTATTTTGACAAAAAAAAGTTCTCCTCCTAAGCGTTCAAAGATGGGCGATATCGTTTTGGAGTATGACTTTTTCAAAGTTGATATATCCGCCACCTCTTTAAAAACATATCTTGAGTGCAAAAGAAAATACTATCTAAAATATATCAAAAAAATCGGTGAGTTTGAGATACCCTCATCAAAACCCGATGATAGATACATAGGTATAAAATTACATGAATACTTAAAAAAACTGTATGAAAAAAGAGACTATTTTGAGGATGAGAAGAGTCTGCTTTACGCTTTAAAAGCCGTATTTGAAGAGGACAAAAAGATAAATACCGCCTTGAAGGTACAGCTTGATATTTGGCTTGATATGCTGGAGGGGTTTGCGAAAAACGAGATAGAGAGATTTAAGCAAGGATATAAGGTACTGTATAAAGAGAAGAGTTTAAGAGGTGTTTTTGAGGGGTTTAATATAGTCGGCACAGTCGATAGGATAGATAAGAAGGGCGATTTTCTTAGTTTGCTTGATTATAAAAGCGGAAATATCAACCTAGCAACGGCTCGAACTCTTGAAAAGAGTGTTGATTTTCAGATGGAGTTTTATTATCTTTTGTCACAAGATTTAGGTAAAGCTAACGAAATCGCCTTTTATGATTTGAAAAAAGGGAAAATTATCGAAGAGACTCTTTTGCATGAAAAGTTGGAGATATTAAAAGAGAGATTCAAAGAGTTAAAAGAACCAAGGCAGAATTTTAGCGAATGCGAGGATATGAAAGCTTGCAGATATTGCCCTTATGTTATCGTTTGCGGGAGGGATGAGGATGTTTGAAAGATTTGTAGCCTATGAGGCTAGTGCGGGAAGCGGAAAAACCTTCGCTTTGAGTATCAGATATATTTCACTTCTATTTTTAGGCGTAAAACCCGAAAAGATATTGACGCTGACTTTTACGAATAAAGCCGCAAACGAGATGAGGGAGAGGATAGAAAATAGCGTTAAAAACCTTGATAAAAAAGAGTATAAAAATGAGCTAAAAGAGTTGTGCGGGGTGCTTGGGCTATCAAAAGAAGAGGTCTTAAAAAAGAGGCAAAAAGTGCTTGAGGAGTTTTTAAAAAGAGATATATATATCTTGACGATAGATAAATTTTGCACGATGATTTTGAGAAAATTTTCTTTGTATATAGGGCTTTTGCCCGATTTTACCATAGAGACTAAAGATGACGAGGAGAGATTTGTCACTCTTTTTATAAAAAGGTTGCAAGAGTTATCCTCTTATAACGACTTTATAAAGTTTGCTTCATACGAAAAGAAAAAGTTAAACTCCATACTGCAAATACTCTTCTTTTTTTATACCAAATCGGTAGAAGTCAAATGTAAAAAAGCACCCTTTTCAAGCTGTGAAAAAGATATCTACTCATCTTTAGAAGAGTTACGGGAGTATCTAAATAGATGCGGTACATTATCCGAGAGAGCAAAAAAGTCGCTAAATATGGAGGATGTCAAATCATTGCTATCTAAAAGTTGGATATGCAAGGACTCTTTGGAGGAGTATAGGGACTTTAAGAAGTGTTATATCAAAGAGGCGGATGACTCTTTTGAAAAGCTAAAAGAGGCTTTGAAAAAGTATCTTAGATATCAAGAGTCAAGATACTTGGAGTCGCTATCAAAGTTGCTAAGCATATATATCGAAGTCAATTACCGACTAAAAAGAGAGTTGAACGATATGAGTTTTAGCGATATAGCCAACTTTACCCTAAAGATACTCAATGACGAGATAGAGCGGGATTTTTTCTACTTTAGACTGGATGCAAAGTTTGACCATATATTGATAGACGAATTTCAAGATACGAGCGTAGTTCAGTACGAGATACTAAAGCCTATGTTTGAAGAGATATGTTCGGGTGCGGGTACAAAGGAGCTAAGGTCGCTTTTTTATGTCGGAGATGTTAAGCAGTCCATATATCGTTTTAGAGGAGGAGATAAAGAGCTTTTTTATCATGTAGCCAAGTCATACGGCTTAAAAGTGGAAAAATTAAATAAAAATTATAGAAGCAAAAAAGTGCTGGTGGATTTTGTAAATGAGGTTTTCAGAGATAAAATCAAAGGATATTTTGACCAAGAGGCTAAAGATGAGGAGGGTGGATATGTAAAAGTTACGGTATGCGAAAATCCGATAGAGGATATCGTCAAAACCGTAAAGATACTTCTTGAAAAGGGGATAAGAGAGAGTGATTTGGCGGTTTTGGTATATACAAACGATGAAGCCGCTTTTTTGGAAGAGTCCATAAAAGATGAGATAGAGGGCGTAAAGGTTTCTACGGATACCGCTTTGCTTTTGAAAAACAATCCTCAAGTAAAGATAGTTATAGGGGCTATGAAGTATCTATATTTTAAAGAGGAGATTTATAGAGTTGAGCTTTTGAGCCTTCTTGGCAAAGATATGGATGAAGATGTGGAGTTAGAGGGGTTGTCTATCTTTTTAAAGCCTAATGTTTTTGTCAAAAAGATGATGGATAAGTTTAGCTTGAGCGATTTGGCGGTTTTTGAATTTTTACAAAAAAGTTATGGATATAAAGATTTGGAGGAGTTTTTATTTGGACTTGAAGAGTTTAAAGACGAAGTATCGTTCAAAGAGCTTGAAGGGATAAAGGTGCTTACGATACACAAGTCAAAAGGTTTGGAGTTTCGACATCTGTTAGTTTGTGATAGGTTAAAAAAGCAAAATACCGATAGGTCCTCTTTCATCATCGAGGATGAAAATCTAAAGACAAAAAATGTATATATGAAGGCTAAAAATAGAGAGTGTATTGATGACGAGTATAAGATTGCTTATGATAAAGAGAAAAGTTTGCAGTATGAAGACGGATTAAATGTTAAATATGTGGCGCTAACTAGAGCCAAGGAGTCGCTTTTCGTATTTAAAAAAGAGAAAAATTCCGATTTTGACGATATCGGGTTAAAAGAGTATGAAAAAGGCAAATTTCCGATACCTCATGAAGAGATAAAAAAGAGTGCGGTTGGATATGACGACTTTTTGTATGAGGATTTTAAGACGGGCAAACAAAAAAATGAACTATCTTTGGAGAGTGAAGATATAAAAGAGTCGGATTTTAAGGCTATAGCTTTCGGTAACGCCTTGCACTATATGCTTGAGATGATGGACGGATTTGAGGATGACTCTTTGGAGTATGCCTTTGTAGCCACTCAAAACAGATATGGAGATATTTTATCGGATGAAGATATGCAAGATATCAGACGGAGAGTTTTAGCTTTGCTAAGAGATGATTTTTTCAACGATTTAACAGAGGGAAAAAAGATATACAAAGAGATTCCTTTGATTTTTGAGGGTGAGTTGAAGCAGTTGGATTTGTTGCTTGAAGATGATTTTGGATATGCGGTGGTGGACTATAAGAGTTCAAAATATATTCAAAAAGAGCATAAAGAGCAAGTTTTAGGCTACAAAAAAGCTTTAAAAAGCATAGATGCCGACAAAGAGATAAAGGGGTATTTATGCTATTTAAGCGACGATGAGATAAGATTTGTTGAGGTGTAAAGTGCAAGAGTATGATGTTTTGGTCGTTGTTGATGTTGTTGGGTTAGAGGATAAGGTATCGTTTGATAAACACTTAAGACGAGAGGGGTTAAAAGAGGTTGAGGGTGAAGAGTTTGCATATATAGGCAAATCCTCCACCCCGATACCCAATACTTTGGCTTTTGTTCAAGACGCTCTTAAAAAAGCCCTAAAAAAGGGCAAAAGTTTTCAAGAGTGCAAGATGGGGGTATGGCTTGGAGAGAGTATCTCCAAGAGTTTTATCTTTGAGAAAAATGATGATGAATTTATAGAGATTTAGCATATTTTCAAGCTAAAAATTCTACACTTTGTAGCTTTGCAATAAATTATCCAATTTTGATACCATAAGATTTAAATTGTCTATAGCTTTGCTAACCTCTTCAACATTTTTCGTATTTGATTTGGAGATATTCATCACATCT